>NZ_JBFTRY010000006.1:0-90539 GCF_056399745.1 Dyella sp. 01N36 | reverse complement strand
CGACGTGAAGGGCGCGATCGATCTGCTCAAGCGCGCACTCGACAACGGCACCATGCCGAACGACACCTACTTCCAGCTCGAGTACATGCTTGCCCAGTTCTACCTGGCCAGCGAGCAGTACCAGCTGAGCATCGACACGGTCGACAAGTGGCGTGCCGAAGGCAAGAAGGAAACCGCCGAGTCGTACGCACTCCAGGGCAACGCCTACTACCGTCTCGAGAAGTTCCCGGAAGCGATTGCCGCCATCAAGAAGGCGCAGTCGATGACGGACAAGCCGAACGACAGCTGGAACCAGATCCTGATGGCCAGCTACTCGGAATCCGGCCAGGGCGACCAGGCCGCTCAGGTGGCGCAGCAGCAGCTGTCAGCCAACCCGAATGATCCGAATGCATTGAACAACGCTGTGGCCGTGCTGATGCAGGCGCAGAAGTATCCGGAAGCGATTTCGCTGATGGAGAAAGCGCGCGCCAGCGGTCAGCTCAAGACCGAGAAGGACTACATCAATCTTGCCAAGCTCTACCTGGTTTCGGGCCAGCAGAGCGGCGACCAGAAGGAACCGGCCACCAAGGCGGTTGCCGTCCTTCAGGAAGGCCTGAGCAAGGGCGTGGTCACTTCCACTGCAGAGAACTACACGCTGCTTGGTACGGCGTCTTACATGGCCGACAACACGTCGGGCGCGTTGGCGGCATACCAGAAGGCGATCCCGATGGCGAAGGACGGCGAGGCGAACATCCGCGCTGGCCAGCTGCTTATTCAGGAGAGCAAGTTCAGCGAGGCGAAGAGCCTCATCCAACAGGGCATCGACAAGGGCGTGCAGCACAAGGGCACGGCGTATATGTTGCTGGCCGAAGCGTGTCGTGGTCTGAAGGACAAGCCGGGCACGATCGCAGCCATGGAGAAGGCCGCACAGGATCCCGAAACCTCCGCCAAAGCAAAGGCTTGGCTGAAGGCACAGGGCGCGAGTAAGTAAGGCAGAACGTGTAACAAGTGCGAGGCAGATGGACGTCCATTTGTCTGCCTCACAAGTGCTATACATTTGCCATGTGCTGTTGTACCGTTGAAACCCTTCCGTGTTCCCGTCCAGTGGCAAACGTCATCCGTTTGGATCGATTTGCCGCAGGAAACCGTGACCACGTCTTACCGATTGATTAGCTCCAGATAGTGACAGATGGCCTCAAGTAACGAAGCAACCGGCCAAGGGCCGTTCAATTGGAGGCGTACCTGGGCGCTGGCCGTAGCCATTGCGCTGCATGCGTTCGCGTTCCTGTTGCTGGTGGCGCCCATGGCACCGCCGAAGCAGGTACAGAAAGAAAAAGAACGCACGGTCCAGGTTAACTTTATCGAGCCTCCTCCGCCGCCACCGCCACCGCCGCCGCCGCCGCCGGAGCCGCCGAAGCAGCCGCCGCCGAAGATTATTCAGCAGGTCAAGCCGCCGCCGACACCGCCGCCGCCGGCTCCGCCGCCGGCTGTGGAAGAAAGGTCCAATAATGCTGTTGCTGCGGCTCCGCCGGCACCGCCTGCTCCTCCGGCACCGCCTGCAGATATCACAGCCAGTCAGGACATCAGCTATAACAGCCGTATTCAGCCCAAGTATCCGCCGCAGGCAATTCGCCAGCGTCACGAGGGCACGGTCACGCTGATGATCTTGGTGGACGTGGACGGCACACCTAAGGACATCAAGGTGGAAGCGTCCAGCGGGTATCGCGAGCTGGATCAGGCCGCGATTGAAACGGCACGCAAGTGGCGCTTCAATCCGAACATAAGGAACGGGCAAAAGACGGAAGGTTATGTCCGCGTCCCGGTCAATTTCAATCTCAATCAGCTGTAACTTCGGTTACGGTCAATCAGTTCACGCTTGACTTTCCAAGGGTAGCGTTATGTTCCTGCAAACTTCTCCGGCCCCCGCGGGCGGTACCACCAACGCCGAAGCCATGAAGTCGATGGGCTTCGATCACCTTATCCACAACTTTGATCCGCTTGGCTGGATCGTGTTCGTGGTGCTGGTGGTGATGTCCTTCTCTTCCTGGTACTTCATTGTCGCCAACGCCATCCGCAACTCCATGGTTCGCGGCCGCGCTGACAAAGTCATCAACGGCTTCTGGGCCAATGGCTCCACCCAGGACGCCATTCGCGAACTCGAAGCCCAGCCCAAGGGCGAACCGTTCTCGAAGATCGCTCTCGACGCAGCTTCGGCCGTCGCTCACCATCAGCAGGCTTCGGCCGGCGGTGGTCGCCTCGCCGAGTCGCTGAGCCGCTCCGAGTTCATCGATCGCGCCCTGCGTCAGGCTGTTGCTCGCGAGAGCCTGCGCCTGGAAGGCGGCCTGACCCTGCTCGCCACGGTCGGTTCGTCGGCACCGTTCATCGGTCTGCTTGGTACCGTGTGGGGCATCTACCACGCGCTGATCAAGATCTCCGCGTCGGGCAACGCTTCGATGGAAGCCGTGGCCGGTCCGGTGGGTGAAGCTCTGATCATGACCGCCTTCGGTCTGTTCACCGCTATCCCGGCCGTGCTCGCCTACAACTTCTTCAACCGCTCCAACCGTCTGACGTACGCTCAGTTCGACGAGTTTGCGCATGACCTGCACGACTTCTTCGCCACCGGCGCTCGCGTCGAAGGCAAGTGAGGATCTGACCCATGGCAATGAGTACCGGAGGCGATTCCGGCGGCCCGATGTCGGAGATCAACGTTACGCCGCTCGTCGACGTAATGCTGGTGCTGCTGATCATCTTCATGATCACCGCGCCGCTGATGTCCCATCGAATCACCGTCGAGCTGCCGACTGCCAATCCGAAGGTTCCGGATACTGAGCAGGTGACGCCGATGGACTTGGCCGTGAAGCCTGATGGCACGCTGTACCTCGATGACGTCGAAGTCACCGAGGCGGAACTGAAAGCACAGTTTGCGGTGAAGGCGACGCTGACGCCGCAGCCTGAGCTTCAGATCCGAGCGGACAAGACCACGCAATACAAGATCGTCAAGAAGGTCCTCGCTGACGCCAAGGAATCCGGCATGGTGCACGTCGGCTTCATGACGACCGGCAAGGAGTAAGGGTCATGGCATTCAGTTCTGGAAGTGGTAAGGGGCCAATGGCTGACATCAACGTCACGCCGCTGGTCGACGTGATGCTGGTGCTGCTGATCATCTTCATGATCACGGCGCCGATGCTTACCCATAAAGTGAAGATCGACCTGCCGCAGCCGAATCCGAACATCGTGCAACCGGAGAATCCGCCGGAGCCAGTTCGCCTCAAGATCGACCAGTCCGGTGCGCTGTACTGGAACGATACGCCGGTGGATGAGCTGGGCCTCAAGGCGCAGCTCGCGGTGATCGGTGGTCTGGGCGATCCGGCCAAGCAGCCGGAAGTGCAGATCAACGCGGACGATGGTGTGGCGTACGAGCACGTTGCTCGTGTGCTGGCTGATGCGAAGAGCTACGGCCTCACCAAGATCGGCTTCACTGAAGGTCAGTAATTCAGTAATACCGTAAGGCATTACCGCAAGACTACCCTTTGGACCCCCGCCCAGTGCGGGGGTTTTTTTCGGCTGTAGAAAACCCAGGCGACTGCGTTCGGGCCTTTTGCTGCGTCAACGTTCGGACGTATGGATGGCCAAATGTCCGCGAGGCTGCGCACGACGATGCACGGTGGCGCGCACGCAGAAGTGGCGAAACCACGCAATCGATTCCGGTCGGTTCCGGCACGATGGCCGCAGTGCGGCCACGAGCTCAGCGCAGGATCTGCAGGTATCTGCGAACCGTAGTCGCCATGCCTTCGTACAGCGCTTCGCCAATCAGCGCGTGGCCGATGGATACTTCCGCCAATCCCGGAATGGCAGCCTTGAACGTGCCCAGGTTGGCCTGGCTCAAATCATGTCCCGCATTCACTGCCAAGCCCGCATGCTGGGCACGTCGAGCCGTGTCCGCGCAGCGCTCGAGCTCCTGCTGCACCTGGCCTTCTTCGAAGGCTTGCGCATAAGGGCCGGTATAAATCTCGATGCGCTGCACGCCGATGGCTACCGCCTCTTCGAAGCCGGTCGCGCCCGAATCCACGAACAGGCTTACGCGACAGCCAATGTCGCGTAGTGCGGCAACCAGCGGTTTCAAGGTCTCGATATCCCGGGTGAGGTCGAAGCCGTGATCGGACGTGATCTGGCCATCGCCGTCCGGCACCAGGGTGACCTGGTTCGGCCGCACTTCGCGCGCAAGTTCGATCAGGCCCGGATAACTGCCGCGTGGCCCGGCGAACGGATTGCCTTCGATGTTGTACTCGACGCGACCGCGCGTGATTGCTGCCAGTGCACGCACGTCGTCAGGACGGATGTGCCGCTGGTCGGGTCGCGGATGCACGGTGATGCCACCGCAACCCGCGTCGATGCAGGTATGCGCCGCGCGAAGAATGTCCGGTTCACTGCCGCCGCGCGAATTGCGCAGTACGGCGATCTTATTGACGTTGACGCTGAGCAGGGTCATGGGTGGGACAGTACTCGTCGAGAGGCTGGAAGCCGCTAACAGTATGCGTGAGCGACGATCATGCGGACGCGATGGGCGCCCGGATCCTGATCGACTCGCTGCTACGCGCCGATTCCTCTATGCGGGCCACACCGGCCTCGCAACCGTTCAGTGTGCTCTTGCAGTGGCTCAGGCAGAGCGTTGCAACGGCGGGTTGCACACATTGCGCCGATCAATCCGTACCGGCAAGTGTCCACTGGCGGATCCGACGCGGTGTGCCTTGCCAGGCCAGCGTGCCCACATGTGCGTCATCCAGAATCAGGCGATGCAGCTGCCACTGCTGGGGCTCATAGCCATCCAGTCGATGCAGCACGGGCAGATGGGATGGGCCGCTGATGCTCAAGCGGTGCAGTCCGAACGCCAGGCCGCGGCCGACTGCCTTGAGCACGGCTTCCTTGGCCGTCCATAGTTCCAGAAAGGCGCGGTCGCGMTGGTCGACCGGCAGCGCCTGGAGCGCTGCCGTTTCGTCGGGACTGAAATAGCGCTGCGCAATGGGTACAGCCTTGGGATGCGGCCGCAGTCGCTCCAGGTCGATTCCAGGCAACACGCCGCGCGCGATGGCGATCAGTGCCTGGTCGTGGCTGTGCGACCAATTGAAGGAGAACGCATCGCGCTGACTGCCCGACAGCTCCGGCCGCCCATGCTCGGAAATCTCCAGTTCCACAGCGTCCGCGCCGACGCCCAGATAGCCGCCCAACATCGCCAGCAAAGGCGCGCGGCCTTGATGGTGGTCGTAGGCGAGCCGCCAGACGTGAATATCCTCGTCACCCAGCTGCGCAGCCAGCTCGGCCGGTGTCTGGCCGTCGGTCGTGATCATCTGCCCATGTTGCCGGCTAAGGGGCGATACTTACAAGCACGGCGGTCGCCACGGAACGGCACGCTGGTCTCAGCCACTGCAGGAAGCCCTCATCTCGGAGAACACCGCTTGATAGYCGGATGGCTGCTGCTGCYGGTCTCGCTGCTGTACGTCGGGTTGCTGTTCGTGGTTGCCTATGCGGGCGATCGCCGGCCGCTCTACCCGCGCCAGCCGCGGCTTCGTCCGATCGTCTACAGCCTTGCGCTGGCGGTGTATTGCTCCTCGTGGACCTTCTATGGCGCGGTGGGTACGGCGGCCCGCGAAGGGCTGAGCTATCTGCCGATCTATCTGGGTCCGATCCTGTTGTTCGTGTTCGGCTTCGGCTTGTTGCGGCGCCTGGTGCTGCTGGCACGCCAGCGCAATATCACCTCGATCGCCGATTTCATCGGTGCGCGCTTCGGCAAATCGCATGGCCTGGCCGCACTGGTGGCGGTGATCGCGGTGATCGCCGTGGTGCCGTACCTGGCGCTGCAGTTCAAGGCCGTGGCGATGTCTTACGCGGTGCTCGGCAGCCCATCGCCGGCAGGCACCTCGCAATTCAGCGACAGCGCGCTCTGGTGCGCGATTCTGCTGGCCACCTTTGCCATCCTGTTCGGCACGCGCACCATCGACGCCACCGAACACCATCACGGCATGATGCTGGCCATTGCCGTCGAGTCGCTGATCAAGCTCATCGCCTTCATCGTGTTGGCTGGCTACGCGCTCTGGCGTGGACCGGGTCTGGCGGTCACCACGCAGTTGCCGCTTCAACAACTCTCCGAAGGCGTCTCCCCCGGCTTTCTTGCGCAGACGCTGCTCGCGTTCTGCGCGATGTTCTGCCTGCCACGGCAATTCCAGATTGGCGTGGTGGAATGCGAGGACCCGCACGACGTATCGCGCGCACGTTGGCTGTTTCCCATCTACATGGTGATCGTCAGCCTGGCCGTGCTCCCCATCGTGGCGGCGGGCCTGCACCTGCCGCAGCTGCAGGGTGGCAACAAGGATGCCTGGGTGCTCACCCTGCCGATGGCCTACGGCGATCGCGGCATGGCGCTGCTTGCCTTCATCGGTGGCTTCTCCGCGGCGACGGGCATGGTGATCGTGGCGTGCGTGGCGTTGTCCACCATGATCAGCAACGACATCGTCATGCCGATGCTGCTGCGCATTCATGCGCTCAAGCTCGAGCAACGCGCGGATCTGTCGCAACTGGTGTTGCTGGTGCGACGCATCGCCATCATTGCGCTCGCTGCGATGGCCTATGTCTATTATCGCGTGGTGGCCGATACCACCAATCTCGCCACCACCGGCTTGCTGGCGTTTGCAGCCGTCGCGCAATTCGCGCCGGGCATCGTTGCCGCGCTCTACTGGCGTGGTGCCAGTCGAAAAGGCGTGGCGGTGGGGCTGGGCGCGGGCTTCCTGGTCTGGGCCTACACCCTGCTGCTGCCAGGCTTGAACCGGGAGGCGGACTGGCTGGATACGGGTCCGATGCACCTGAGCTGGCTGCAGCCGCAGGCACTGTTCCATTTGAGCGGATGGGACCCGGTGATGCACGGCACGTTCTGGTCGCTGCTGGTCAACGTGTCCTGCTTGATCTTCGTCTCGCTGCGCTTTCGACCCAACCTGGAAGAGCGCCTGCACGCTGCGATGTTCATCGACCCCTATGCTGTCGATAGTCGCGGTGCGGGCGATTGGCGCGGTCGCGTCGCGGTGGCGGATCTGCGCACCATTGCCGAACGGATCGTCGGCGAGCGCAGCAGCCAGCGTGCGTTCGAGGACTATGGCGAGCGCCGCGGCAAGCCGCTGCAAGCCAGCGAGGCTGCCGATCGCGCGCTGATCCAATACACCGAGCGTTTGCTTGCCTCTGCGGTGGGCGCTGCGAGTGCGCGACGCATCCTGATGGGCGCACTGTCGGGCTCAGGCCTCGATATCGCCGAAGCGATGGCCTTGATGGACGAAGCCTCGCAGGAACTGCGCTTCAACCGCGAGCTGTTGTCCACCACGCTGGAAAACGTGTCGCAAGGCATCAGCGTGATCGACGCGAACATGCGCGTGGTCGCGTGGAATCGGCGCTATCTCGAATTGTTCGACTATCCCGACGGTATGGTCTACGTCGGCGTGCATGTGGCCGATTTGATCCGATGGAACGCAGAGCACGGTGAGTTGGGTCCGGGTGAAGTCGAGGCTCATGTGGCCAAGCGCCTCGGCCACATGCACGCCGGTTCGCCGCATGTATTCCAGCGCATCCGTCCGGATGGTTCGGTGATCGAAATGCGCGGACGCGCGCTGCCCGGCGGCGGCTATGTCACCACCTATACCGATGTCACGGCGTACAAGCATGCCGAGCAGGCGCTGATCGAGGCCAACGAGAATCTGGAACAGCGCGTGGAGCTGCGCACGGCCGAGCTCAGCGAAGCGCTCAACTCCGCCGCACATGCGCGTCGCGAAGCAGAGATGGCGAATGCGTCGAAGACGCGCTTTCTGGCAGCGGCGAGTCATGACCTCTTGCAGCCTTTGAATGCTGCGCGCTTGTTCACTGCGGCGTTGCGCCAACATCCCGGGCTCGACGGCGAAGCCAGCTTGCTGGCCGAGCGCATCGACGCCTCCTTCCGTGCAGCTGAAGATCTGCTCGATGCACTGCTCGATACCTCGCGCCTGGATGCCGGAAGCTATCGCGCGGACATCAGCAATGTGGCGTTGTCGGATCTGTTCGAATCGTTGATGGCGCAGTTCGCCGTGATCGCGCAGCAGCGCGGACTGCGATTGCGCGTGGTGCCCACGAAGCTGGCCGTGCGCAGCGATCCTCAATTGCTGCGTCGCGTGCTGCAGAACTTCATCTCCAACGCGCTGCGCTATACGCGCGAAGGCGGCATCCTGGTTGGTGCGCGCCGCATGGGCGATGAAGTGCGACTCGAGGTGTGGGACACCGGGCCGGGTATCGCGGCGGAGCAACGGGCGCGGATCTTCGGCGAGTTCCAGCGACTGGATCGACCATCGCCTTGGGGCGAGAAGGGCTTGGGCCTGGGCCTTTCCATTTGCGAGCGCATCGCCGGCATTCTGCAGCACAAACTCGAGCTGGTTTCCCGCGAAGGCAAGGGCAGTCGCTTCGCGGTGCGCGTGCCGCGCGCGGAAAGCGCGATACCGCGTCGCCGCACGAATGTTCATCCGATGTCGAACGAGCAGTTGCCGCTCACCGTGCTATGCCTGGATAACGACACTGCCATTCTCGACGGGATGCGTGCGCTGCTGCAGCGCTGGGGCGTGGATTGCCGAACAGCGATCGACGTGGCGGAGGCCGAGCAGGAACTGCGACGCGGTGGTGTCGACCTGATCCTGGCCGACTATCACCTCACCGATGATATGGATGGCTTGCAGGCGCTCGAGGAACTGCGCACGGTGCTGGGTGAATTGCCGCCGATTGCGATGATTACGGCGGATGGCAGCAGTGAGTTGAAGCAGCGGGCGCGGGGGTTGGGGTATCCGATTTTGCATAAGCCGGTGAGGCCGGCGGCGTTGAGGGCGTTGTTGAGTGCGTTGGTGCGCAGGCAGACGATGGCTTAGTTCCTGATGCGGGAGCTGAGCGTGCGTCAGCGTCTTGCGGGTTGTTCTCTTTAGATCGCCATCCCGGCGAAGGCCGGAGTGCTTTTTAACAGCCGAAGGCTGGTCATCAAGAACTTCGGTGTTCCCTTGTCACCTTGGGGCCAGGGTGCCGCCTGCGCGGCGGGCGTTTCGAACGGCTGCCGCCGCTCGAGTCACTTTTCTCTTGCTGGCCCAAGAGAAAAGTAACCCAAAGAGAATGGCCTAAAACGCCCGCAGCATCGTGTTGGGATAAGCCCGAACGCTCGAGGTGCGCTGTTGTGGGACAACCTCCGAGGGTACACAGGGGATACTTCCAAGCGCTGCGCAACGCGCCCGAATCGCTGAGGACTTAAAGCCGGGCCTCGCTGCGCATCGGCTTAGGCATCGCTCCTTTCCTCTGCTGCGGCTGCTTGTCTGTGGGAGCGCACCCTGTGCGCGACAGCCACGCTGGGGTGTACCGCTCCGTAGTTTTGTTGCGCACAGGGTGCGCTCCCACAAATTGCGATCGCAGAATTGAATTACCGCTACAGCGTGCGAAACCCCTTGTAGGAGCGCACTTGTGCGCGACCGCGGCGTTGGGATGTACCGCTCCGTAGGTTTGTCGCGCACAGGGTGCGCTCCCACAAAAATAGCGATCGCAGAATTGAATTGCCGCTACAGCGTGCGAAACCCCTTGTAGGAGCGCACTTGTGCGCGACCGCGGCGTTGGGATGTACCGCTCCGTAGGTTTGTCGCGCACAGGGTGCGCTCCCACAAATAGCGATCGCAGAATTGAATTACCGCTACTGCGTGCGAAACCCCTTGTAGGAGCGCACTTGTGCGCGACCGCGGCGTTGGGATGTACCGCTGTGCAGGTTTGTCGCGCACAGGGTGCGCTCCTACAGATGGGTTACGGCTGGGTGTTGTCTTGGGAGGTATTGGCGCAATGGTTGGACGTCTGAAGGCCGCAAAGGCTGCCCAATCGCGGCGGACGCCTGTTTGCAGCTTCCTCGCACYACGATGCCGCCAATCAACCTTCCTCATCCGCAGGCAACGACGGCATCGCTTCCTGGTCGATCGCCAGATGGCTTGCAGCCAGCGCGACCTGGGTGCGGTTGTTGACGCCGAGTTTGCGCATGATGGCGGTCATGTGCGCTTTCACTGTGGCTTCGGATACGCCGAGGTCGTAGGCGATCTGCTTGTTGAGCAGGCCTTCGGCGATCATCGTGAGCACGCGGAACTGTTGCGGCGTCAGGGTGGCGACGCGATCGGCGACGGCGGCTTCGTCAGGCTTGAGCGCCGTGCCGCCGCCGACAAGCTGGTGCGGCAGCCACACATCGCCATCGAGCACCTTGCGGATGGCGGTGATGATGTCCTCGCCCGGTGTCGACTTTGGAATATAGGCCGATGCGCCATGGGCGAGTGCGCGTCGCGCCACCTGCACATCTTCATGCCCTGACACGACGATGGTCGGCAGGCCAGGATTTTGCCCGCGTATATGCGCCAGTGCGGAATAGCCGCGCGCACCGGGCATGTGCAGGTCGAGCAGGAGCAACTCGGCGTCGGGATACTGCTCGATCAGGCCAAGCAGCGTGTACACGCTGTCCGCGCTGTGTACGTTGGCATTGGGAACGGCCGCCACGACGGCGCGTTGCAGGGCGTCGCGAAACAGCGGGTGATCGTCGGCAATCAGTACGTCAGGCATGGATTCCCTGCTTCACTTTGTAGGAGCGCACTTGTGCGCGATCAAGTGCCTCGAGGCCGGAACAGCATCGAGACGGGTGACGCGACCGCGACGATCATTCATGGGGAACATCGGGTCGCTGCGGTCGCGCACGAGTGCGCTCCTACAAGTGCGTGTTTATTTGATGAGGCGTTCGTCCACCAGGTTTTTCACTACGCCGGGATCGGCCAGCGTGGAGATATCGCCGAGCTGGTCGGGTTGGTTCTCGCCGATCTTGCGCAGGATGCGGCGCATGATCTTGCCCGAGCGTGTCTTCGGCAGTCCCGGCGCCCACTGAAGGAAATCCGGCGTGGCGATAGGCCCGATCTCCTTGCGCACCCAGGCGACCAGTTCTTTGCGCAGCTCGTCGCTGCCCTGCTCACCGGCAACCAGGGTGACGAAGGCGTAGATGCCCTGGCCCTTGATGTCGTGTGGCGCGCCCACCACGGCGGCCTCAGCCACCTTCGGATGCGCCACCAGCGCGCTCTCCACTTCGGCGGTGCCGATGCGATGGCCGCTCACGTTGATCACGTCGTCGACGCGACCGGTGATCCAGTAGTAGCCGTCTTCGTCGCGACGCACGCCGTCGCCGGTGAAGTAGTTGCCCGGATAGGCGCTGAAATACGTATCGATGAAACGCTGGTGATCGCCGTAGACCGTGCGCATCTGGCCCGGCCAGGAATCGGTGATCACCAGGTTGCCCTCGGTCGCGCCTTCCAGCACGGCACCGCTGGCATCGACGATGGCGGGCTTGATGCCGAAGAACGGTAGCGTGGCCGAACCCGGCTTGGCGTCGATCGCGCCGGCCAGCGGCGTGATCAGGATGCCGCCGGTTTCGGTCTGCCACCAGGTATCCACGATGGGGCAGCGCTCGTCGCCGACCACGCGGTAGTACCACTCCCAGGCTTCGGGATTGATCGGCTCGCCCACGGAACCCAGCAAGCGCAGCGACGCACGCGAAGCCTTCTTCACCGGGCCTTCGCCTTCGCGCATCAGTGCGCGGATGGCGGTGGGAGCGGTGTAGAACGAGGTGACCTTGTGCTTGTCCACCACGTTCCAGAAGCGGCTGGTGTCGGGGTAGTTGGGCACACCGTCGAACATCAGCGTGGTGGCGCCGTTGGAGAGCGGCCCGTAGACCACGTAACTGTGGCCGGTGACCCAGCCCACGTCGGCGGTGCACCAGTAGACATCGTCTTCGCGCAGGTCGAACACCAGCTCGTGTGTGTAACCGGCATAGACCAGGTACCCGCCCGAGGTGTGCAGCACGCCCTTGGGTTTGCCGGTGGAGCCGGAGGTGTAGAGGATGAACAGCGGGTGCTCCGCTTCCACCGGCGTCGGCGGACAATCAGCCGACTGGCCTTCCATCAGCGTGTGGTAGTAGCGGTCGCGCGGCGACTGCATGGGCACGGCGCTGCCGGTACGGCGCACCACGATCACGGTCTCCACGCTGTTGGTGCCGGGGCGTTCGAGCGCGGCGTCCACGTTGGTCTTGAGCGGAATCTTCTTGCCGCCGCGCACGCCTTCATCGGCGGTGATGACGACCTTGCAGGCGGAGTCGGCGATGCGGCCGGCCAGCGAGTCCGGCGAGAAGCCGCCAAACACCACCGAATGGATCGCGCCGATGCGCGCGCAGGCCAGCATGGCCACGGCTGCCTCGGGGATCATCGGCATATAGATGGCCACGCGATCGCCCTTGGCCACCCCAAGGTGCTTGAGCGTGTTGGCGAACTTGCACACCTCGGCGTGCAGTTCCTTGTAAGTAATGTGGCGCGACTCATTCGGGTCGTCGCCCTCGAAGATGATGGCGGTCTTGTCGCCGCGCTCGGCCAGGTGGCGGTCCAGGCAATTGGCCGAGACGTTCAGCTCGCCGTCCTCGTACCAGCGGATGTGCAGATCCCTGGGGTCGAACGAGACGTTCTTGATCTTGGTGGGCGTCTTGGTCCACTGCAGGCGCTGGCCGACCTTGCCCCAGAAACCCTCCGGATCCTTCACCGACTCGGCATAGAGCCGCTGGTAATCGTCCTTGCGGATGCGCGCCTTGGCAGCGAAATCGGGTTTGACGGGGTAGAGCTTGGTCATCGTGGGGCTCCTGCGGCCGGCCCAGCCGGCCTCCTCATGCGTTGAATGTCGCCGCAGCAACCCACTGTCGGCGATAACGACCGAGTGTACCGGCTGGCCGGTGATCGATACGTTTCGCCCCACTTTCGACTTTGGTCGAGGTTCGACCAATGGTGAATAGGCGTCCGCAATGCAGCATGGACATGCTCGGGTGGTCATCGACCTGGGGAGGCCTGCCATGACATTGCCCACCACCGCCCGCCGCCATGCCGCKCTGGCGCTAAGCATCGCCTGCGCGCTGAGCCTGCCGCTGGCAGCCCATGCGCAGAGCACCACCACGAGCAAAGGCAGTACGCGCGAACAACAACTCGAGCAGCGCGTGAACCAGCTGGAACAGCAACTGGCCGAACTGAAGGCCATGATCCAGGAACAGAAGGCCGCCACCACGCAGGCCACGCAAACCGCGCAGCAGGCGCAGGTGGCCGCCACGCAAGCGCAGACCACGGCGCAGGCGACCTCCACCAAGGTCGAAGCGGCGCCCAAGCCGCAGTTCACCACCGCGCCGGGGCTGACGGTGGCGCTGCATGGCTTTATCGATGCCACCGTGTTTGGCCAGGACCGCACCTTCATCAACTACGGCAACGGCCAGAACGCGGAAATTCCCGCGCCGCCGACCGCCGCCAACAAGGCGAACGGCTATACCGGATCGCTCAGCGGCGCGGACGTGCGCAACACCCGCTTCTGGCTGGATTTCACCGGCGCCAAGTTGAACGACAACTGGAATGGCAGCGGCCGCCTCGAGATGGACTTCTTCGGCGGCAACAACGGCACCGGTGCATACGCGCAGCAGCAGCCGATTCCGCGCCTGCGCCAGGCCTATATGGACATCAACAACCCCACCTGGGGCACCACGGTGCGCATCGGCCAGATGTGGGATCTGATGTTCCCGCTGGAAAACACGCCGACCTCGCTCTCGCATATCGCCTTCCCGCTGGGCTACGGCTCGGGCATCGTGGGTTGGCGCTATCCTGGCGTGATCGTGATGCAGGACCTCAACCACGGCACCGACGGCGTGAAGTGGCGCTTCGACTTCGCCGTGCTCGAGGGCAACTGGAGCGGCCCGCAGAACCCCGCTGGCACCGCAACCGTCAACTATCTCAACGGCGGCGCGGCGCATTTCAAGCCGCAGGTGGAAGCGCGCCTGCATGCGCAGGGCAAGGACTGGCTGGGCTACCTCACGGCGCATTACTCCGAAATCGATCTGCATGGCGTGGGCGATATCGTGCCCAAGCCGCCGCGTGACACGCTCAACAGCATTGGCTACGACCTGGGCGGCCAGTGGAAGCCCGGTCCGTGGACCCTGAAAGGCCTGATCTATACCGGCAAGGCGCTGGGCGAGATCTTTGGTGCGATGTCCCAGTTCGGCAACATCAAGGAGTCGGGCGGCTTCGTGCAGGCCGGCTACAACTTCACACCCAAGTGGAGCGTCAACGCCTTCTATGCGGCCGCGCGTCCCAACCGCGAAGACGTGATGGCCTGGACTGCACCCGGCACGGCGGCTGCACCGGGCGTGGGCCTGCTGCGCAACAACATGTCTGCCTTGAGCCTGCAATATGCCTCGGGTAACTACGAGCTTGGGGTGGAGTGGATCTACGACAACTTGCGTTACCAGCTGAAGAATTCGCCCTCGAGCCAGACCGTCAACGGCAACCAGGTGAGCTTCAGCGGCATGTACAAGTTCTGAGGAAGCGACGGTGGCAACGTCCAGGCGTTGCCATCGCCACCGCCGGGTGGGGCGACGGGAGGCGCCCGAACCGGACGAGTAGAGAACGACGCAGCGAGTGGCCAACGCCGCTCCAGCGAGTTGCACCCTGAAACCACCATCCATCGATTCGATGGGGCGTCACAACAGAGGGCTACATCATGGCTACGACCGCCGTCGACATGCGGGGATCGCTCGACACCGGCCACCGCCGCGTCATCCTGGCTTCCAGCCTGGGCACCGTGTTCGAGTGGTACGACTTCTACCTCTACGGTTCGCTCGCCGCGCTCATCGGCAAGCACTTTTTCAGCGGTCTCAACGAAACCAGCCAATTCATCTTTGCATTGCTGGCGTTTGCAGCCGGCTTCGCGGTGCGTCCGTTCGGCGCGATCGTATTCGGTCGCCTGGGCGACATGATCGGTCGCAAGTACACCTTCCTCATCACCATCGTCATCATGGGCCTGTCGACCTTCCTGGTCGGCGTGCTGCCTAATTACTCGACCATCGGCGTGGCCGCACCGGTGATCCTCATCACGCTGCGACTGTTGCAGGGCCTGGCCCTCGGCGGCGAATACGGCGGTGCGGCGACCTATGTGGCCGAGCATGCACCGCAAGGCAAGCGTGGCCTGTACACCAGTTTCATCCAGATCACCGCAACGTTCGGTCTGTTCCTCTCGCTGCTGGTGATCCTCGGCCTGCGCCTGTGGCTGGGCACCGAGAAGTTCGACGACTGGGGATGGCGCGTTCCGTTCGGCATCTCGCTGTTGCTGCTGATCGTGTCGGTGTACATCCGACTGCAGCTGAGCGAGTCGCCGGTGTTCCAGCAGATGAAGGCCGAGGGCAAACAGTCCAAGGCGCCGCTGACCGAAGCCTTTGGCCAGTGGAAAAACCTCAAGCTGGTGATACTCGCACTGCTCGGCGCCACGGCCGGCCAGGCGGTGGTGTGGTACACGGGTCAGTTCTATGCGCTGTATTTCCTCACCCAGAGCCTGAAGATCGACGGCACCACGGCCAATCTGCTGATCGCTGCGGGTCTTGCCATCGGCACGCCGTTCTTCGTGTTTTTTGGATGGCTATCGGATCGCATTGGTCGCAAGACCATCGTGCTTGCCGGTTGCCTGCTCGCCGCGCTCACCTACTTCCCGATCTTCAAGGGGCTTACGCATTTCGGCAACCCAGCCATCGAAGCGGCGGCCGCCACCTCGCCAGTGAAAGTGGTGGCTGATCCCAACGGCTGCAGCTTCCAGTTCGATCCGGTGGGCAAGGCGAAATTCACCAGCTCGTGCGATGTGGCCAAGAGCGCGCTGGCGAAAAAGGGTATTCCCTACTCCAACATAGCCGCCGAGCCCGGCAGCATTGCCGAGGTCAAGATCGGCGACCGCACGATCTCCTCGTTCGAAGGCGGCGCGCTCGACAGCAAGGCATTTGCCGACCAGAACAAGGCCTTCGGCGCGCAGCTTACCGGTGCGCTGAAGGAGGCAGGCTACCCGGAGAAGGCCGATCCGGCGAAGAGCAACTACCCGATGCTGATCGTGTTGCTGGCCATCCTCGTGTTCTACGTGACCATGGTGTAYGGCCCGATTGCGGCATGGCTGGTGGAGATGTTCCCCACCCGCATCCGCTACACCTCGATGAGTTTGCCCTACCACATCGGCAACGGCTGGTTCGGCGGTTTCGTGCCGACCATCGGCTTCATGCTGGTCGCATGGAAGGGCGATATCTACTACGGCCTGTGGTATCCGATCATCGTGGCGATCGCCACGTTCTTCATCGGCTTGCTGTTCCTGCGCGAGACCAAGGACGTGGATATCCGTAGCTGAGTCCCGCTCGTATCAACCAGAAGGCGCGACGGGCAACCGTCGCGCCTTTTCGTTTGCGCGAATCAGACGCTGCGTATGACGCCGACAATGGCCAGCAATACCACGGCGCCGATCAACGCATGCAGGACGCTGTTGACGAACGGGCTCACCACGGCGAAGTGCACCCCAAGCCGCGGCAACAGCCATCCGGCGAAGAACGCCCCGATGATGCCGACCACGATGTTGCCGAGCACTCCAAAACCAAAGCCGCGCACGATCAGCCCGGCCAGCCAGCCGGCAATGGCGCCGATCAACAGGAAGACGAGCAGGCCTTCGACGGTCATCGCATACTCCTTGCCCTGAAGCAGTGCGCGAAGTATCCACAGCGACGTGTCGCCCAGGCGTGACGCAAGATCTTCCCTTCAGCATCGAGTCGGCGACGTCGCCGAACCGTGCATGCGAAGGCCGTCACGGGTGGGGGCAACGTAGCAGCCTACTATGCTTGCCGCGACCCACGGAAGATGGAGGAAGCCGCATGCCCGACATCGAACGTGCAACGTCTTCCCGACGGCCGACCATCCGCCGCCGCTGGCGCCAACTGCTCGGCTGGACCGCCCTGGTGCTCGACCATCTCAAGCCCGTGCGCGTGTCGCTGCTGGTGCTCGCCGTGGCGGTGATGGTCGCGATCGGCGTCGATCAGGCTGCGGAACTGTTCCTGATCGCCCTGTGGACCGATCCCAGCGTGGCGCGCTATCTCGCCCTGCTGCTCTGCAGCGCGCTGGCCGGTCTGGCCATGTGGCATGCGGCACGTCAGGCCTATCGTCTGCGCTATCCACGCTGGCCCGCCCTGCAGGACGAACGCGCGGCTTTCCTGCGGGACTGGTTGCCGCGGCTGCTCGGCGCATTGGTTCCGTTGCTGGTGTGCCTTGGCTATGTGCTGGCGTTGGTCAAACTTCCGCATGGGCCGTGCGGCATTACCGAGCACTGTGCGCAACGCAGCTGGCGGGCGCTGGGATTGCTGGCGGAGGCGGCCTTCCTCATCGTGTTCTTCACCACGCGCCGTCGGCTCTGGAGCACCTTGACCCGGCGCATGCCGCGACTGACCACGCCGCATGCGCGTCCGCGCGATGAGAAACGCGTCTGGCGCGTGCGTGATCTCGGTACGTTTGCCGTGGTCATGTATGTCGTGGTGGTGACGCTCAACGTGCTGGCCACGGTGCTGATCGCATTCATGCCCGAATTGCTCGACGGCATGGGGCCGTTGGCCATCCTGCTGCTGTCCGCCACTTTCCTCTGCTACAGCGGCGGCCTGTTATGCATGATTGGTGACCGGCGCGGCGTGCCGCTGCTGACCATCCTGCTGCTGGTCAGCGCTTCGCTGCATTGGCTGCATCTGAACGACAACCACCAGGTGCGGCAGTATCCCGGCATGAGCACGCATGAGCGCCCGGCCATGCAGCCGCCGGATTCACGGCCGAGCTTCGATGCCTATGCCGATGCGTGGATCAAGGACCGCTGCGCCGGCCACGATCCGTGCCCGGTCATCCTTGTATCTGCCGAAGGTGGCGGCATCCGCGGCGCTGCGTGGACGGCGCAGGTGCTGAGCCGTCTTACCGCGATCACGCAACAGGGACAGCCGGCAATCAATGAGCCACTGTTCGCGCGCTATCTCTTTGCAGCCAGCGGCGTCTCCGGTGGCAGTCTTGGTCTGGCCGTCTATGTGAGTGCGCTGGCGCAACCCCATCCGCTGGATACCTCAGCGTTGGAACCACGCGCACAGCGCATGCTGAGCCACGATTTTCTCGCGCCGACCCTGGCCAACACATTCTTTGTCGACTTCACCCAACGCTGGTTGCCCGGCGCGTGGCTGGACGATCGCGCCCGAGCGCTGACCCGTGCCTGGGAATCGGCTGCCCGCAAGCAAGGCATGCCCGCCTTTGAGCAACCGTTTTCAGGCCTCTACGAAGGGCCGCAGGTCACGCCATCGTTGCCGGCGCTCTTCCTCAACAGCACCACGGTGGCCGAAGGCAAGCGCTTTATCCAGCATCCGTTCCAGCCGATGGCCACACCCCAGCGCCAGCCGTGGACCGCGGGCTTCGATGGTTCGAGCTGGCTCGACCCACGCGTGCCGCTGAGCGAAGTCGTGCTCAACAGCGCGCGCTTCACCTATGTGAGCCCGGCCGGCACCCTCGAAGCGCATCTGGCCAATCCGCCCGTGCCCAATCGCATGCAGCTGGTAGATGGCGGTTACTTCGAAAACTCAGGCACCACCACCCTGCTTGAACTGATGCGCCTGCTTCGCAGCAAGGCCAGGCAGCATGGCGTGTCGATGCGCTTCATCGTGATTCACATCAGCAACGATCCGCTGATGAGCGATTTCGTCGAGCAACACGACGCCAGAGCGCCGCTGCCGTTCTATTCCACGGCATGTCAGGCCGTACCCGGCGCCATGCCTGCGCATGTCCGTGGCGAGGCGACTGCCCCACTCGACGCCCTGCTCGATACCCGCAGCGCCCGCGGCGACTACGCCCGCGTACAGTTGTTGAACGCGCTACGGCCCGACGCCGCCGATCCATCGCGTGGCGACATGCTGTGGCACTTCCGCCTGTGTCCGGGCAACTATCCCATCCCCATGGGCTGGACCATCTCCGCGCCGGTGTTCACCGAGATGTCCGACCAACTGAACCACTATCCCCTGGAGGCCATGGGCGAGGCACTGCGAACCCAGCTGGCACCCTTCTAGGAGCGCACTGGTGCGCGACCGCAGGCCCCGGAGATGTCGCGCCACCTGAGACCCTGCGGGTGCAAACTGCCGGCATGGCCGAATCCTTTCTCCCTCCCCACGCGTTCAAGGGCCGAGGCGCCGCCTCCAATCCGGAAGGCCGCTTCGAGTCGATCCGCCACCACGCCGAGGACGACGGCTGGCAAAGCCTGGTGCTCGACGAGCAGGCGCCGCGACCGCGCACCGAGGTCACCGAAGAACGCGCGCGCAGCGTCATCACGCGCAACGATTCGCCGGACATCCATTTCAACCAGGCCTTGAATCCGTATCGCGGCTGCGAGCACGGCTGCATCTATTGCTTCGCCCGTCCGTCGCACAGCTATCTCAACCTCTCGCCCGGGCTCGATTTCGAAACCAAGCTGCGTGCCAAGAGCAATCTCGCCGAGGTGCTGCGCCATGAGTTGGCCCGGCCGTCCTATACGGTGAGCCCGATCAATATCGGCAGCAACACCGATCCGTATCAGCCCATCGAGCGGCGCTGGAAACTCACGCGCGCTGCGTTGGAGGTACTGGCCGAGTGCCGGCATCCGTGCACCATCGTCACGAAGAACGCGATGGTCGAGCGCGATATCGACATCCTCGCGCCGATGGCGCGCGACAACCTGGTGCAGGTGTTCGTGTCGATCAACTCGCTGGACAACCATCTGGCCGCCAAACTCGAACCGCGCGCCAGCGCGCCGCACCGGCGCATCCAGGCCGTGCGCACTTTGCGCGACGCAGGCATCCCGGTGGGTGTGCTGGTCGCGCCGATCATTCCGGCGCTCAACGATCGCGATATGGAAGCCGTGCTGCAGCAGGCGGCCGATGCCGGAGCGACCTGTGCGGGCTACACCACGCTGCGCCTGCCGTACGAACTGAAGGCGCTGTTCCGCGAATGGCTGGCGCTGCACGTGCCGCAGCGTGCAGCGCATGTCATGAGCCTGGTGCAGCAGATGCACGGCGGCCGTGACTACGACAGCGACTTCACCACGCGCATGCGCGGGCAGGGCGTGTTTGCCGACCTTATCCGCCGCCGCTTCGACGTGGCGTGCCGCAAGCACGGCTTTGGCCGCGCCCGCGAGTTGCAGCTGGACACGACCAAGTTCGTGCCGCCGCGCAAACCGTCACCGCAGGGTCAGTTGTTCTGACGCGCTGTCGTTCGTTGAGGGCTCGCGTCAGACGGAGTTGGCAAGAAATGGATGCGGCCGTCGTGCGAGGCCACGCCACCCGCGTAGCGCCAGCCATGCGAGCAGGGCCAGCAGCACACCCCACGCACCCACGAACCAGGTGACGTAGCCATGGACCTGGTCGCCGGAGCTCAGCAGGGGAACCATGATGCTGACCGAGAACAGCACATAGCCGAACAGACACAGACCGATGCTTGGCCAGCGACCCAGTGGGCGCCCGCCCAGGACGGACACCACGAAGGCGGAGACGAAGGCCATCGCGCCGCATAGCGTAAGCATCAGCGCGCAGGTGCCGATGGCACTCGCGTGCAGCAACGTCGCCAGCACCAGCGCCAACACCATCAGCGCACCCAGGGCAGCCAGCGGCGGCAGCAGCGAGGCGCACAGCAGGCGACGCTTCACGTGGGCGGCATCGCCGAGTCCTGGCATCAGCGCGAGCAGTGGCAATTCGGCGTTCTGTTTCATCCAGCGCTGAACCAGCTGGGCGATCGGCAGCAGCGCGATCATGCTGCCGCCGAAACCAACGCCCCACATCAGCATGCCAACCAGACCGGTATGAACGAAGCTTTCGCTGAAGTGGCCCGGATGGCGTTGTACGGCCTGCACGCCAAGCTGCAGCACAAAGATCAGCGAGGCGCCGAGCACGATGCTCAGCTGCATCGCACGCCCACCCGTAGTGAGCGGCGCAAACACGCCGCCGAGTCCGATGCGCAGGCTGGTCACGGGGTGCGCCGGGCCGCTTTGGCGCAGCTCGACACGCGGCTGCAGCCATGCCGGGTTGCGACGGATCAGGGTGCTGGCGTCCATGCCGGCGCCGCCCCAGCTGCCCCAGCCACCGCGCGAGGCTGCACCGAACTGCATCATCATCGGCGCCCCCATGCCGCCGTAAGGCTGGTCGGAGTGTGCCACGCGGCGCCAGCATCCCAGCGCGATCAAGGCGAAGACCAGGGCGATGGTGCCGCCCAATAGGGGAAATCCAGGCTCGGCGGGGCGCGGCAGATGGAACACGGGCTGCAGCATGTTGAATACCGCAGGCAACAACCAGATGAAGAAGCTGAAGACGCGCGGCAGCAGCGCCATGGCGAGCCCTGCCGTCACGGCGGCGGCCAGCGCAGCCATCACGTTCCAGGTGTAGCCGCCCAGACTGCCGATGACCACGCTGGGCACGATCACCAGCAACACACCGTATAGCAGCACGGCACCGGACGCCTCGCGTTCGACGCAGGGCAAACGCATCTTCCTGCCGTCGATGGCCAGCAGCAGACAGGGCGACAGCCCAAACAGGGTCAGCATGAACACGCCCGTGGCCACCAGCATGCCGGTGACCGGCGCCCAGTAAACGCGTTCCGCGCCGTGCAGGCCGAACAGGGCAAACGCGCTGGCGCCCGCAGCCAGCAGCACACTGATCGCCAGCACGATCCAGCGCGTCGTCTGGCGCATGGCATACCACGGTGCGATCAACATGCCATGGGCAGTCATCCCGCGATCTCCACGAAAAGATCTTCGAGGCCGAGCGCATCGACGCGCGCGCCCGGCAAGGACGAGGCCTCGGGCCAGCGGCCGTGGGCATCGCGCTCCACCACCAGGCTCACGCTGCCATCTTCATGACGATGACGCCCGAACACCTGGGTCGGTGCAGCCGCAGACATCGCCGCTGGCAGCCACAGACGTGCGAAGCGTTCCTTGGTTTCGTCCACGCCACAATGCAGCAGCAGTTTGCCTTCGTGCAGAAAGGCGATCTCCGAGGCGACGCGTTCCAGGTCGGACACGATGTGGGTGGAAAACAGCACCGTGGTGCCGGCTTCGCCCGCGCGCAATGCAATCTCACGCAGCAGGTCGCGGCGCGCCACGGGATCGAGTGCGGCAGCCGGTTCGTCCAGCACGAGCAACTCGGGCCGGGAGGCGAGTGCGCGGATCAGGTCGACACGCTGGCGCTCGCCTGGCGACAGTTTACCCAGCAGCTTGTTCGGCGAAATCAGCCAGCGCTCAAGCGTGCTTTTTCGCATAGGCTGCATCCCAGGTGGGATAGAAGCGGCCCACGTAGTCGAGCATCTGGCGTGCGCTCAGCCACGCCAGGGCATCCGGCTGTTGGGGCACATAGGCGATGCGCGCCTTGCTGTGATCGGACAGCTTGAGCGCCGCCTCACCAAACACGGTGCATTCGCCGGCATGCGGCTGCAGCAGGCCAAGCATGGCGAGGATCAACGTGGACTTGCCGGCGCCATTGCGCCCGATCAGGCCCAACACGCTGCCCGGTGCAATCGCCAGGTCAATGTTGGACAACACCTGGCCATCCTCGTAGCCATGCGAGAGACCGCGCACAGCCAGCGGTGCGGCGGCATTGTCGTTGATGGATCGCAGTGCGGCATTCATCGGACTACCCTCACGTCAGACGCTTGTTTAACCGTGCGGCGCGGTGCCGCCGGCGATGCGAGGGGCGGTGTGCCCCTCCCTGCCAATCTCATTCGTCCAGCAGCTTGCCAAGCCGGCGCAGTACGGCATCGCCCGGCAATTCAAGCTCACGCGCATGGCGCGCGAGTGCCTGCAATTGGGCCTCCAGCAACGCCATGCGTTGCGCCTGCGTGGCCGTGCTGCGCGTGGTCGCGGCCACCGCCATGCCCTTGCCGCGCAGGCGCTCCAGCAAACCTTCCGTCTCGGCCATGCCGTAGGCGCGCGATACCGTCATCGGGTTGATCGCGTGAAATCCTGCGACATCGCGAACGGAGGGCAGCAGGTCGCCGGTCACCAGCTGGCCGCCGGCGATCAGTCGGCGCAGCTGCTCCACGATCTGCCGGTAGATCGGTTCGGCCGAGGTGGGTTGTATGGCGAACATCGAGGCATCCATGTGTATTAATACAACAATACACTTTGACCAAATTCAATAGGCCGGATGGCAGGGGCACAAAAAAGCCGCCGATGCGGACATCGGCGGCTCAGGCTTTCGGTGGTGCGGCCAGACTCAGTTCGACGCCGGCAGATATTTCTCGAACCACAGCAAGGCGCGCTGCAACACATCGCGCTGATGCTCCGGATCCACAAAGTGATGGCCTTCATTGGGATACACCACCAGCGAGGTCGGCACGCCCTGCGCGCGCAACGCATGCCAGTATTCGAACGACTGCGGCGCCGGACACTCGGCATCGCGGTCGCCCACCACGATCAGCGTGGGCGACTTGGTCTGCTTGATGAAGTTGATCGCCGAACTCTTCGCGTACACCTGCGGATCGTCGTAAACGGAGGCGCCGAAGAACGGGATCATCCACTGGTCGATCAGGTTCTGGCCGTAATAGCTCTGCCAGTTGGCGATGCCTGCGCCCGCCACCACCGCGCGGAAGCGCGTCGTCTGGGTGGGGATGAACATGCTCATGAAACCGCCGTAGCTCCAGCCGGTGAGGCCAAGGCGCTTGTCGTCGACGGGAAGCTTCTTTTCGATCGTGTCGATGCCGGCGAGAATGTCGCGCAGATCGCCGTGGCCGAAGTCCTTGCGATTGGCCTGTACGTACGCCTCGCCCTGGCCAAAGCTGCCGCGCGGATTGGGCATGAAGACAAAGTACCCCAGCGCCGAGAACGGCTCGCCCGCAAAACCCATGCGCGGCCAGCGCGGAATCACCGCGCTCGACGGACCCCCGTGCACGGTGACGATCATCGGGTAGGACTTCTTCGCATCGTAATTGGCGGGATACAGCAGCCAGCCCTGCACGTGGCGGCCTTCGATATCCCATTCCACCGATTCGGCCTTGCCCCATTGCGGCTTGAGTGCAGCATTGAACTGGGTGACGGCGGGCGGCGGGGTGTCGCCCAAGGCGCCTGCGTGCACTTCGGGAGCCTCGGTGTACGAGCTCTGCACGAAGGCGAGTCTGTTGCGATTGGCGGACAGCGATAGCGCCATCTCCGCACTGCCGTCGCCGATCGTCGCCGGCAGCGTGAAGAGCAGACGCGTTTGCGCCGCCCTGGCCGCATCGATGGCGTACTCGGCCACCTGGCTCTGGCCATTGCTGACCTGTGCGACGAGCAACTGCTGCGTGCCGGACCAGGTGAACCACGCCGGCGTCACGCGCGTGTTGGGCGTGAGATTGATCGCATCGCCGCCGCTGGCAGAGACCGCGTAGAGATCACCGCCGGTGGAACCCTGGTCGCTCATCAGGCCGCCGATGAAGACGATGCGCTGAGCATCGGGCGACCACTGCGGCAATGCCATCTGCAGGCCGTGCAGTGAACCCTTCGCGGTCGCCGGATCGAGAATCGCCGTGGCCTTCGCATCGACCTGCGCGTTCTGCACATACAGTTTGGCCAGCCACCAGTTGTTGTCGCCCGGCGGCGGCGCACCGGTGAAGACGATGCGCTGGCTGTCCGGCGACCACGCAAATTCATACGCGTAGGTACTTTCCGGTGTAAGCAGGCGCACGTTGCCGCCGGCGGCATCCACCGTCGCCACGCGCTGCACTTCCATGCCATCCACACCGATCTCGCCCGAGGCCGGCTTGGCGGCATACACCGCGCTGGCACGACGCGTGCCGTTGGGCACGTAAAGGAAGCCGAGCGACTTGCCGTCAGGGGCCCAGCTCAGGTCCTGCGCCACGCCGGGCAGCGAGGCCATATGTTTAGGCGACTCCTTGGCCTGCATGTCGACCACCAGCAGATCTTTCTGCTTGCCGCCGTTGGCGCAATTGGAAAGAAAGGCCAGATGATGCGAATCGGGCGCCCAGGCGGGATCTGTCTCATTGCAATCGCCACGCTTGGCGATGCCCACGCGATGCGCGTCGCTGCCGTCGGCTTTGGCCACCTCGATGGCATCCTTGCCGTCCGTGCGCACCACCCAGGCGAGCTGGTTGCCATCGGGCGACAGCTGTACGGCGCTGATGGCGCGCGTCTTGCCGAGGTCGGTGAGCAATTGTTCGATGCGCGGGTCGGTGCGGGTCGCCGCATGGAGGCCGGGAACAAAAGCCGCCACCAACAGGGGCAGCAGCAGACGGGCAGGGTGTTGCATGGCGGGCGCCTGGATTGCGATGGGGATTACCACACGCTAGCAGGCCAGGCCGCGCGCCGCCAAGTCGCTCAGCGGTGCGCGGAGAACGACGGCAGCGCGCCCTGGGCCTCGAAATAGTGCCTGGCGATCTGCCGCCGCACGACGTGTTCAAAGGCGGTCGTTGGCCGCGCCGGCTCGCCTTGGCACAGGCCCAAGATGTTGCGAACGATCTGCACCGGCGTCATCAGCAGACCCCACGGAAAGCCCCACCAGCCCAGCCCCAGGCAGTAGAGCGTGCTCAGCAGCTGGTCGCGTCGACCGCAGCGACGACAGCACACACTGCGTCGTGTGCTCCACTGCGTCATCAGCAGCAGCGAATGCACGCGGTGGTGTTCGTATACGTCGATGGCAGCGTCCTGTCGCTTGCAACGTGGGCAGCGCGATTGGCGCCACTCGCTCACCTGGCGCTGCAGGATGTCCAGTGGCACCTGGTCGGCAGCAAGGTGCAGCGGATGGGAACGGGCGCAGGCAGCGCTGCAATAGCGTCGCCCATCGAGTCGTCGGCCACCGAACAGGATCGACTTGCCGCACTGGCTGCACGCGCCCATGGAACCCCCTGGTTGTCCCCGCGCGCAAACTAGCGCGCAGCTGTCCGTTGGGCCAATCATCCAGATGGCCGTCTGGACAGCCAGGCGAGAAACTGCTGTGGGTTAGTGCGTTACCGGCGTTGCCACGACGCTGGCCGCTTGCTGGCGCGCCACCTGGATCGCAGCAATCTTCGCCTTGATCGCAGGCATGGCCGCCAGCGCGGCGCGCTCGCCTTCCATGATGGCCTGGTCCTTCTGCTCGAAGTCCGCCGCGCCGATCTGATTCACCTTGGGCCGGATCACGATGTCTGCGCGCGCCAGCTCCTGCTCGCCGAGCTTCTGGCCCATGATGCTGATGGACTGGCCGACAATATTGAGCATGCCCTGCGGGTTGCTGCCGTTGGCCTTGCTGGAAATATCCACCGCGATCACCACGTCGGCACCCAGCTGACGCGCGGCATCCACCGGCACCGGACTGACCACGCCGCCATCCACGTAATGCTTGCCGCTGATGTCCACCGGCTCGAATACGCCGGGCACGCTGCTGGAAGCACGCACGGCCTGGCCGGTATTGCCACGCACGAACACCGTGCGCTGACCGGTTTCCAGTTGCGTCGCCACCACCGCGAACGGCACGTTGAGCTTGTCCAGCGGACGGTTCTTCACCTGGGCGTTCACGTAGTCCTGCAGTTTCTGCCCCTGCACCACGCCGCCGGAAAACAGACGCACGTCGCGCAGGCTGGCCTGGTCCAGCGCAATGGCGGTCTCCTGCAGCTGGAACGGGTCCATGCCGCTCGCATAAAGCGCGCCGACCACGCTGCCTGCGCTGGTGCCGGCCACCACATCGGGGCGAATGCCGTTGGCCTCCAGCATCTTGATCACGCCGATGTGCGCAAAGCCCTTGGCCGCACCGCCGCCCAGGGCCAGGCCAATACGCAGCTTCACCACCGGAGGCGGCGCGATCGGCGCAGGCGGCGGCGTGGGCTTGGTGCTGCCGAAGCAGGCGCACAGCACCAGGCTGGCAAGCAGGGGCAGGACAGGGCGAAACAAGCGGGTGGACGTCATGTCGATGGGCGCGGGCGGCTCGTAGAGGAAGGTTCGGCCTGCTGATCCTTCGGCAGGCCGGTCACTGGCGAGCGAGTGTACGACCGCCAGAGGGCGGCACGATGGCAGGTTGCGGCGCACGTTGTGCAACGGTCAGCAAACTGCTCGTCATCCCGGCTTGTACCGGGATGACGAGCGTCAAAGGGGGACGGCCTTTAGCCTGCGGCGTCTGCCTCGACGTGGTAGTGCGTGGCCACTTCCACTTCTTTCTTCGAACCGAGGAACACCGGCACGCGCTGGTGCAGGCCGGTGGGCTGCAACCCCATGATGCGTTCGCGGCCAGTGGTGGCGGCGCCGCCGGCCTGCTCGACGATGAAGGCCATCGGGTTGGCTTCGTACATCAGGCGCAGCTTGCCGCCCTTGGACTTGATCTTGGCGTCCAGCGGATAGAAGAACACGCCGCCGCGGGTGATGATGCGATGCACGTCGGCCACCATCGAGGCGACCCAGCGCATGTTGAAATCCTTGGCGCGGGGGCCTTCCGTGCCGGCCAGCAGCTCCCCGATGTAACGCTGCATCGGCGCTTCCCAATGACGCTGGTTGGACATGTTGATGGCGAACTCGGCGGTCTCTTCCGGGATGCGGATATTGCGACGGCTCAGGATGAAGCTGCCCACTTCGCGATCGAGCGTGAACTCGTGCGTGCCGTGGCCAAAGGTGATCACCAGCACCGTGGCCGGGCCGTACACCACGTAACCGGCGGCCAGCTGGGTGGTGCCTTCCTGCAGGAAGTGCTCGGCCTTGGGTTCGGTGATGCCGTCGGGACAACGCAGCACCGAGAAGATCGTGCCGACGGAAATGTTCACGTCGATGTTGGAGCTGCCGTCGAGGGGATCGAACAGCAGCAGGTGATGGCCCTTCGGATACATGTCGGGGATCGGCTGCGGATCTTCCATTTCCTCAGAGGCGCACGCGGCGAGCTGGCCACCCCAGGCGTTCGCTTCGAGCAGGATCTCGTTGGAGATCACATCGAGCTTCTTCTGCGCCTCACCCTGGATGTTGCCGGTGCCCGCCTCGCCCAGCACGCCGCCAAGGGCGCCCTTGTTGGTGGCCACCGCGATGCGCTTGCAGGCACGGGCGACCACTTCGATCAGCAGGGACAGCTCGGCGTTCATGCGGCCGGCGCGGCGTTCCTCGATCAGGAACTGGATGAGCGAAATGGACTTCATGGCGAACCCGCAAGCAAAGGGACCCCTATTGTCCCGGTTGATGCCGACACTTGTCAGCTCAAAGTATGACCAGTGGGTTCATCTATCCGTCCTGAAAACCTTTTCGGACAAGCCACCGCCACGAGCGTCGGCCCCCTCCCTGTGGGAGCGCACCCTGTGCGCGACAGGCGCCCGAGCGCCTGGCGAGAACCGGTCTTCGCGGGGCGCTCGGGCGCCTGTCGCGCACAGGGTGCGCTCCCACAGGTGGTTACACGGCGGCTCCCCTACTGACAACACGTTGGCAGCAGGGGGTAGCCACACTGGCCTCCGTCATAAGGAGGGACTCTCATGCGCGATACGGTGTATTTCCTGGCGTTCGACGGTTTTGCGGACTGGCATGCGGCGCATGCGCTCTGTGAAATCCGTCGGCCGGGCGACTGGCAGTTGAAGACGGTGGGTTTTTCCATGCAGCCGGTGCTTTCCATGGCCGGCCTGCGCGTGGTGCCCGAGCTCACCCTGGATGAGCTGGACCTGCGGCGCGCGGCATTGCTGATCGTCCCGGGCGGCTATCTGTGGGAACACGGCGATGGCGACGAGGCGGTGCAGGCCGTGGGGCGCGTGCACGCGGCAGGCGCGCCGGTGGCGGCCGTCGATAGTGGTGTGCTGGTGCTGGCCCGGGCCGGGCTGCTCGATGCCTGCCGTCATACCGGCAGCTGGCCGGGCCACATCGGCACGCATGTGCCCGCTTATGCCGGCGCCGAGCAGTACGACGCCAACGCGCTCGCCGTGAGCGACGAGGGCGTCATCACCGCCAGCCAGCTGGGCAGCGTGGAATTTGCCCGCGAAGTGATCCGCACGCTCGACCTCTACAACCCGAGCGATCGCGAACATTGGTACCGCTTGTTCAAGCACGCCCTGCCGCCGCCGTGGTGCGCGGGCGACGCCGCCACCGCCGTGGCGGCCTGAGCGAACACGACGAGGAGAATGTCATGGCACTGTCGATCGGAAAGATCCTGATGGCATACCGGCCCTTGTACCTGCGCGGGCTGTTGATGGATGGCCAATACCGCTTTCCGGTAACCACACCGGAAACGGCGAACGGCAAGAAAGAGGAGGTCAGCAAGCAGGTCACCGCCGAGCGCGCATCGCTGACGCCGCGCCGACTGCGAGGAGCGCGCGCATGACCCGCACCTATCACGGCAGTTGTCACTGCGGCGCCGTTCGCTACGAAGCGGACCTGGATCTGTCCGCGGGCACCGGACGCTGCAACTGCTCCATCTGTCGCAAGTTGCGCTTCTGGAGCGCGAGGGCCGACCTCAAGACGTTTCGCGTGGTGAGCGGCGAGGACGCGCTGGTCGATTACCGCTTCGGCACCGACAGCACGCACAACCTGTTCTGTCGCCATTGCGGCACGCATTCGTTCCATCGCGGCTATGTGGAACAAATCGGCGGCGAGTTCGTGGCGGTCAACGTGGTCTGCCTGGACGACGTGAGCGACGAGGAATGGGCCGCCGCACCTGTCCGCTATTCCGATGGGCGCGACAACAACTGGTGGAACGCGCCCGCCATCACCAGCTATCTCTGATCTCGACGCCAAGCTCTCTCGCAGCGAGGAACGTGCCATGACCACTCCACGCGTCACCTTCTACCACGCACCCAATAGCCGCTCCGGCGGCGCCCGCGCCCTGCTGGAAGAACTGGGCGTCGAATACGACATGCACGTGCTCAACCTGCGCAAGAACGAGCAGCGTGAAACGCCGTACACGGCGGTCAATCCGATGGGCAAGGTTCCGGCCATCTGGCATCGCGGCGAACTGGTCACCGAGCAACCGGCCGTCTATCTCTATCTCGCCGATCTGTACGTGGATAAGGGGTTGGCGCCTGGCCTGGACGATCCGCTGCGTGGGCCGTACCTGCGCTGGATGGTGTTCTACGGCTCGTGCTTCGARCCGGCCGCGGTGGACCGCGCGCTGAAGCGCGACGCGGTGCCGCCATCCACGTGTCCCTATGGCGACTGGGACACCATGTTCGCCACGCTGGTGGCGCAGCTGGAGCGTGGCCCCTACATGTTGGGCGAACGCTTCAGCGCGGTGGATGTGCTGTGGGGCTGCGCATTGAACTGGATGACGATGTTCAAGCTCATCCCCGAGGTGCCGGTGATCGGCGCCTATGTGGCTCGCGTGATGTCCCGGCCGGCCATGCAGCGCGCGATGGCGCTGGACGCGGCCTTGGCGGAAGCGCAGGCGGCGTGAAGGCGTATGGCCGGCCGGTTGTCATGGCGTTTGTTGAGAGCGTGCCGAGTGGCTCTGAGGTGAGCGGCCAGGCAAACCATGACTCCCGGCGCTGTTCCCGGGCGCGCCGCTCCGCCATCATCCACGGATGCGTCGCGCCGACCGGTTGTTCCTCATCATCCACGCCTTGCGGGGTCGCCGGACCGCGCTGCAGGCGCGTCAGCTTGCGGGCACACTCGGTGTGTCGTTGCGCACCGTTTACCGCGATGTGGCTGACCTGCAGCTCTCCGGCGTGCCCATCGAGGGAGAAGCCGGTGTCGGTTACGTGCTGCGCAAAGGTTCGGACATCCCGCCGCTGATGTTCACCGCCGACGAACTCGAATCGCTGGTGGTCGGCACGCGCTTCGTGCGTGCCTTCGCCGGGCAGAAACTGGCGGAGAGCGCGCAGGCCGCGCTGCTGAAGATCGAAGCCGTCCTGCCTGCCGAGTTGCGCGAGCGCTCCACGCGTACGCGCATCTATGCGCCGATCTGGCGTGACCAGACCAAGACCGATTTCGCCGCGTTGATTGACCGTCTCAACGCGGCCATCACGGATAACCAGGTGCTGCGGCTGGAATACAGCGATGAAGCTGGCCGTACCAGTACGCGCGAGGTTGAGCCGTTGTGTCTGGCGTTCTGGGGTGGTGCGTGGACCTTGGGCAGCTGGTGTCGGTTGCGCGTGGGCTTCCGCAATTTTCGCCCGGATCGCATTCATGGGTGTTCGATTACGGGTGAGCGCTTCGACAGTGTGGAGGGGCGCAATCTGGACGCCTATCTGCAGGCGATGCGGGGGTATTACGAGGGGATGGAGAGCTGAGGCCTTTCGCTCCCCCTCCCCGCCGGGGAGAGGGTTGGGGTGAGGGGCCAACCCTGCCTCGTTGTTTGGAGGTGCCGCAGTCTTCTTTCGCTCGTCATTCCGGCGTAGGCCGGAAGCGCTTTTCAACAGCCAAAGGCTGGTCATCCAGAGCCTCGGTCTTTAGTTGTCGCGATACAGCGACCTGGCCCGCCTGCCGCGGGCTTCCGACCTCCTGCCGGCGACGCAAAGCTAGTCCCCTTTTTGGGAAGGCCGGGTTACTTTCTCTTGCTTGCCCAAGAGAAAGTAACCAAAGAGAAGGGCCCCCCGGATGACGCGCCTTCCGGGCTGCGCCCTCCAGGTGCGCGGTCGGGCTCCGGGGTTTTTCGACAGGACATCCCTGTCCTGTCGAAAAACTGGCCGCATCCMTGCGGCCACCCTTCGGGCTTTCCTCCACCCGCCCGCCGCGTCATACGGGGACCCCGAGATCAAGAGCCRCATCAAGAGCCACGCGACGTCCGACKCTGTYGGGCSGCTCTTTTGTAGGAGCGCACTTGTGCGCGACCAGCCKACGGAGCGGTRCATCCAGGTRGTGCGGTCGCGCACAAGTGCGCTCCTACAAGGGGGACGCAGGTATGGAGATGGCCGATCAATCTTGCCGCTCGGCTCTTTGTGGGAGCGCACCCTGTGCGCGACAAACCTACGGAGCGGTGCACCGCAGCGTGGCGGTCGCGCACAGGGTGCGCTCCCACAGAAGAGCGGGCGCGACGGTGCTGCGAGCCGATGGGTAGCGAAAATCCGCCCGCGCCTAAGCGGCGAGCAACCCGAGGTCGGCAACAACGAACCATCCCCGCAATCAGCTACCCTCCCCCCCATCCATGCCGGAAGCGCCCCATGCCCACGACAACACCACCCGTCGTAGCCAAAGCGCCATCCACCTGGCATCTGGATCTGGTCGCAGGTCTCTCCATTGCCGGCCTGCTGATCCCCGAAGCGGTCGCTTATTCCGGTATCGCCAACCTGCCGCCGCAGGCGGGCGTGATTGCTTTGTTCGTGGGGTTGGCTACGTATGGGCTGTTGGGGCGCAGTCGCTATGCGATCGTGTCCGCCACTTCGTCGTCGGCAGCTGTGCTGGCGGCGGGAACGTTGGCGCTGTCTGGTGGTGACAGTATTTCGAGGGTCGCATTGGCGGGAACGCTCGTGGTGCTGGCAGGCGGCTGTTTTCTGGTGGCCGGTGCGGCGCGACTGGGTGGGTTGTCGCATCTGATTGCGCGTCCTGTGCTGCGTGGCTACACCTTTGGGCTTGCCTGTGTCATCGCACTCAAGCAGCTGCCGCATCTGCTGGGTGTGGCGGACGTGCATGGCGATTTCATGCCGCTGCTGATCGTGCAATTGGCGAAGGTGTTGCCGCAGGTGAACGTGGYGGCGTTGGGTGCGGGCCTGGTTGCGTTGCTGCTGCTGTTTGCCTGCGAGCGCATTCGTCGGCTGCCGGGAAGTCTGGTGGCCATCGCACTGGGCGTGCTGGCATCGGGTTGGCTGGCGGCGCATGGCGTGGCGTTGACGGGCCCCATCCAGCTGGCGACCGATCTGGGTTGGCCGACGTGGCCGCGCAGCGACCAGTGGTTGCCCAGTGTGGAATTGGCGGCAGCGCTGCTGCTCATTCTCTATGCAGAGTCCTATAGCTCGATCCGCGGCTTTGCGCTGAAGCATGGCGACACAGTGAATCCCAATCGCGACCTGCTGGTGCTCGGCATCGCCAATGTGATCTCCGGTGCGCTGCACGGCATGCCGGTGGGCGCAGGATATTCCGGCACCTCGGCGAACGAGGCGGCCGGTGCGCGGTCGCGCCTTGCCGGCCTTATCGGTGCCGTCAGCGTGCTCGTGCTGGTGTTGTTGGCCTTGCGCTGGATCGAGCGCATTCCCCAGCCGGTGCTGGCGGCCATCGTGATCCACGCGGTGAGCAAATCGCTGCGGGTGTCGGTGTTCGCACCGTATTTTCGCTGGCAACGCGACCGGCTGGTGCTGCTGGCGGCGGTGGTGGCGGTGTTGTCGCTGGGCATCCTCAACGGCTTGCTGTTCGCCATCGCCTTCAGTCTGGTAATGCTGTTGCGCCAGCTCGCCACGCCCCGGCTGGGCATACTGGGGCGGCTGGCCGACGGGCACGATTTCGTGGACACGGCGCAACATCCCGAGGCGCTGCAGGTACCGGGCATGCTGATCGTGCGGCCGGAGGAGCCGCTGTTCTTCGCCAATGCCGAGGCCATGCTGGCCCAGGCCCGCGAACGCGTCAAAGCGGGCCAAGGCCTGCGTCGCGTCGTGCTCAGCCTGGAGGAAAGCCCGGACCTGGACGGCACCTCGCTCGAATCCCTCGCCGATTTCGCTACATGGCTGGCCAGTCGTGGCATTGAGTTGCGCGTGGCACGATTGAAGGGCGATGCGCGGGACGCGCTGTCCCGCATAGCGCTACCCCAGCTTCCGCCACAGGCGCTGGATGACTGGAGCGTGGAGGATGCCGTGTCGGCATCGCCGCTCACGACCTCTTTGGCAAAGGGAAACCCGCAGTGAAGAAAGCTCTACGCACCACCTGGCTGGCCGCGGCCACCACGCTCGCACTGGCCGCGCCGGCCTGGGCCGATACCAGCGCCGATGCACGCTTCAAGCAGATCTACGAGCAGGAGTGGACGTGGCGCAACGGCCAGTCCGGCATTGCCAGCTCGGGTGAAGCACAACCCAATGGCTCGCGCCTGGACAATGTGGACGCGGCCAACCAGCAGAAGCGCCAGGACTATTGGCAGAAGGTATCCAACGACCTCGATGGCATCGACGTCAAGCAACTGTCGCCGGAAGACCAGGTGAACTACGCCGTATACCGGGCGCAGATCCAGAACCTGCTCGCCTCGCAGAAGTTCAAGCAGTGGCAGATGCCGTTCAACAGCGACTCGGCGTTCTGGAGCGACCTGGGCTATGTGCTCGAAGGCGACCGGCTGCGCACCACGCAGGATTATCAGCGCTACATCGATCGCCTCAACCAGGTGCCTGCGTACTTCCAGCAGCAGATCGACAATATGCGCGACGGTCTGGCGCGTGGCTTCACCGTGCCGCGCGAAGTGCTCAAGGGACGCGACGCGTCCATCAGCTCGGTATCGGAGTTGAAGGACCCGACCCAGAGCACTTTCTACAAGCCGTTCGAGAAGATGCCCTCGACCGTGCCGGCCGCCGACGCGATCAAGCTGCGCGATGCCGCCAAGAAGGCAATCAGCAACAAGGTAATCCCGGCCTACGCCAACCTGCTCAGCTTCTATCGCAACGACTACGTGCCCAAGGCACGCACCACGCTCGCCGCCGAAGCCATGCCCGACGGCAAGGCGTTCTATCGCCAGCAGATCATCGAATACACCACGCTCGATCTGGATCCGGACACCATCCACAAGATCGGCCAGGAGCAGGTGGACAAGATCCATGCCGAGATGGTCAAGACCATGCAGGAGTCGGGCTTCAAGGGAAGCTTCGCCGATTTCCTGCACTTCCTGCGTACCGATCCGCAGTTCTACGCCAAGACGCCCGACGAACTGCTGATGCGCACCGCGTGGGTGGCCAAGCAGGTAGACGCGCAGCTCGGCAAGGAATTCGGCCGCCTGCCGCGCCAGCGCTTCGCCATCGTGCCGGTGCCGGCCGATATCGCGCCGTATTACACCTCGGGCCGCGGCGGCGCCAGCACGTATCTGGTCAACACCTATGACCTGCCGTCGCGTCCGCTGTACAACATGCCGGCGCTGACGTTGCACGAATCGGCGCCCGGCCATTCACTGCAGCTGGCGCTGGCGTCCGAGCAGCGCGGCCAGCCGGACTTCCGTCGCGAGGGTTATATCTCGGCCTACGGCGAGGGTTGGGGCCTGTACTCGGAGTACCTGGGCAATGAGATGGGCATCTATAAGACGCCCTACGATCGCTTCGGTTACCTCACCTACCAGATGTGGCGCGCCTGCCGACTGGTGGTCGACACCGGCATCCATCACCTGGGCTGGACGCGCCAGCAGGCGATCGACTTCATGACGCAGAACACCGCCTTGTCCGATCGCGAGATCGCCAACGAAGTGGATCGCTACATCAGCTGGCCGGGCCAGGCGCTGTCGTATGAACTGGGCTACCTGAAGATCCTGGCGCTGCGCCAGAAGGCCGAGCAGGCGCTGGGTTCGAAGTTCGACATCCGCCACTTCCATGACACCGTGCTGCAGATCGGCTCGGTGCCGCTGCCGGTGCTGGAGCAGCGCATCGATCGTTTCATTGCCGACGGTGGACCGGCACCGGATTTCGGCTGCGATTGCGCAAAGGACAAGGACGCGAAGAAGTAAGTCGCCCCACCACGACCCCGGCTTGGCTGGGGGCGTGGCATTCGCGAAAACTCAGGGTTTGGCCGGTGTGCTCTTGCCGGTTTCCGCATAACGCTGCAGTCGCTGCAGCTGTTCCATCAGCATGCCGTTGGCGACCGGCGCAATCCTGTCGAGCCCGCTGGCGCTGGAACCGTTGACGCGGTATTCCAGCGCCAACGCGGTGCCTTCCGGCGCGGGCTTGAGCGTGAAGGTCAGCACGCCTTGCACGGCCATGGCTTGAAACGGACCCAGCGCGGCATCCATGCGCAGCAGATGGCCCGGCGCGGCCCAGATCACCCGGCCGTGCTGCACGCTCTGGTCATTCCAGCGTTCGCAGAAGCAGCCGCCGGCCTCGGCCTTGAGGCTCACGTGCGAGGCGTCGCCAGAGTAGGTGTGTTCGCTGTTCCACCACTTGGCTACGTCGATCAGCGCCGCATAGAGCTTCTCGGGCGGTGCGTGGACGGTGCGGGCGTCCTGGATCAGCAGGTGATCGGGCGCGGCTTCCTTCACCTCGGCGTGGACGGCGAGGGCATGGAACGACAGCAGCGTGGCGGCGGCAATGACTTGAATACGCATGGGTTTCCCTCTGATCGATGCCACGTGGGCGTCACCGGGCGGGCCGAGTATGCGGCGACCCGTGCGCGCGCTGTACTGGCCGAACGGCGGATGACCGGACCACTGGCGAAAAATGCATCAGTGGAGTAAATTGGCTCCTAACTTCACTGGGAGAGTTGAACCATGGCGGCTCATCTCCAGCCTGAAACCCATCCCATCGCCGATCTCGGCGGCCCCGCCTTGCGCGCTTTCTTCAATATCGCCGAGCGCTGGAACCTGCGCATTGCCGACCAGCGCCGCCTGTTGGGCGATCCGCCGGAATCCACTTTCTACAAGTGGAAGCGGCTGCAGAGCGGCACCCTGGGGCGCGACACGCTCGAGCGCATCAGCTACCTGCTGGGCATCTTCAAGGACCTGCAGATCCTGTTTCCCGATGCGGACCAGGCGGACGGCTGGGTCCATCGCGCCAACCGCTCCAGCTTGTTCGGCGGCCAATCGGCACTGGAACGCATGCTCTCGGGCAACGTCGCCGACCTTTATGTGGTGCGCCAGTACCTCGACGCCCAACGCGGCTGACCCCGACGCCTTTTGTAGGAGCGCACTTGTGCGCGACCGCAGACTTGCGGCTTTCCTCAGACATCCACCCCAGACAAAACCCTGCGCTCCACGTCGCAACCCCCGATACGCCCTCAGGCCATACTTCTCCCCTCTGGCAGACCGCGCGAGAGCTTCACGTCATGGCCGACATTCCACCGCTCAAACGCGTCCGCTGGGGTCACGCTTACCGCATCGTGCCCAGCCGTTTTCCGCCCATCGGCGTGTTCGACCGTATCGCTGATCCGGGCGACCTTGAAGCGCTGTACGCCATCGAGGCGATGACCAATCCGCGTCTGCGCAACGATATCGGCGACCTGCATCTGGTCCCGCCGGATCGGCGCATCAGTGGCCCCGGCAGCACGCCGGTGATGGCCGCGTTCACCCATCTCAATCCCGAAGGCAGCCGTTTTTCGGATGGCAGCTGGGGCGTGTTCTACGCCGCGCATAGTGTGGCCACGGCGGTCGAAGAGACGGTCTATCACCGCGAGCTGTTTCTGGCGGCAACGGCCGAGCCGCCGTGCGATATCGAGATGCGCTGTTACAGCACCAGCATCCAGGCCAAGTTGCACGACCTGCGTGGCGGTTGGAAACCCGAGCACGATCCGGACAACTACGCGGCAGGCGTTGCGCTGGCGCGCAAGCTGCGTGAGCAAGGTTCCGACGGGCTGGTCTACGACAGCGTGCGGCATGCCGGGGGCGAATGCGTCGCCGTGTTCTATCCCGACCGCGTGGCGCCCTGCGTGCAGGCGCAGCACCTGATGTACCGCTGGGACGGCAAGCGCATCGGCCAGGTGCTCACCGTGGATGAGTGGAAGCGCGGCTGAGCGCCTGCGAAAAAAACGGGGCCCTTCTTGCGAAGGGCCCCGCGCAGCTTCCGTGCCGACTGGTCTCCCCTTAGAAGCGGTAGCCGACGCTGGCGCCGAACACCACCGGATCGATCTTGGCGGTGCCTACCTTGGTGTTGTTGACCTTCACGTCGCTCTCGATATTGGCCCAGCGCACGTCCACCGTGGCCAGCCACTTCTCGGAAATCCTCAGGTCGAAACCCGCGCGCACGGCGCCACCCCAGCTGTTGGCGATGCTCACGCTGTTGCCGTAGAGCGCGCCGGTGCCATGCGTGCCGAAGAAGTTGGTGTAGTTGACGCCCACGCCCAGGAACGGCGACCAGGCCGCATCAGGCATGAAGTGATAGTTGACGCCGAAGGTCGGCGGCAATTGCTTGGTGCGCGCCACTGTGCCCAGGCCGGCGAGCTTGACGTCATGCAGGAACGGCCACGCACCCAGCGCGTCCACGCCCCAGTTCGGGGTGAACATGTATTCGAGGTCGATGGTCGGTCGCGTGCTGCTGCTCACGTTCGCACGTGCGCCGGCCAGGGTGCCGTTGTTGTCCTTGGGGGCGACCACGGCGCCGCCGACGCGCAGCACCCACGAATCGGTGCCTTCAGCGTGGGCCGTGGGAGCGGCGAGCGTGCCAAGAGCCGCGGCAATGACGAGGGGAAGCAGGACTTTCATGGCGTTGTTCCATCATGTTTTCGTTGGGGGACAACGTCATGGTCGTTAGGAAGTCGTTGCTCGCTGTTGATCCAGGTCATGTGCTCGTAGGGCATTCGGACGCAGGCGCGCACGCACGAAAAGGCCCGCGCGAGGCGGGCCTTCTGTGTCTTTGCGGTAGAGCTKACGATCAGGTGTCGGCGTTCGTCGCCCAGCCTTCGCGGTTGCCGCGCGTGAACACGCGGTCGCTCTCCAGCACGTCGCCTGCCGCATACGCCGGCTGCTCGCGCAGGCTGGCGTAGATCGGCGTGAAGTCCGGACGCGTCGCCTCGAACAGCTGTTCAAAGCTGTCGATGACGAAATACGTCTGCTGGAACGTGTCGATGCGGTAACGCGTGCTCATCACGCGCTCCAGGCCGAAGCCGATGCGGTTGGGCGAGGCCGAATCCAGCGAGTAGATCGACTCGCCCTTGGAGCTCACGATGCCGGCGCCGTAGATGCGCATACCGTCCTTGGTGTTGATCAGGCCGAACTCCACCGTGTACCAGTACAGGCGCGTGAGGTTCATCAGCGCTTCGGGGCCGATCGCGAAGGCCTTCATACCGCCGCGGCCGTAGGCCTGCATGTAGTCGGCGAACACCGGGTTGAGCAACAACGGCACGTGGCCGAACAGGTCGTGGAACAGGTCCGGTTCGCTGAGGTAATCGAGCTGGTCCGGCTTGCGGATCCACCAGCTCACCGGAAAGCGGCGATGCGCGAGATGGTCGAAGAACACCTCGTCCGGCAGCAGGCCTTCCACCGCGACCACTTCCCAGCCGGTCGCAGCGCCCAGCACCTTGTTGAGCTCGGAGAACTTGGGGATGCCRCCGGCGCCCATGCCGAAACGTGCCACGCCATCAAGGAATTCCTGACAGGCGCGGCCAGGCAGGAGGTCGCTCTGGCGCTGGTAGAGCGTGTCCCACACTTCATGGTCGGTAGCGGAGTAATCCGCCCAAGGCTGCTCCACCACGCCGGTGGCATACACCGGGACATAGCCGCGATCGGTCTGCTGATGTTCGACGCGGCGGGGAGGGGTGTTCATGGCGTGCTCCTGGAAACAAGGCCGACCTGCTTGGATAAGCCAGCATAGGGCGATTGCCGCGCACGATGATTGTTTTATTGCATTGATTCAGTTCAGCTAAGCAATAATCGTGTTCCCTCATCCGTATCTATGGAGATTTATTGCCATGGCTACCTTGGACCGCACCGATCTGCGGATTCTGGCCGTCCTGCAGTCCGACGGCCGCATCACCAATGCCGACCTGGCCGAGAAGGTCAGCCTGTCGCCTTCGGCCTGTCTGCGCCGCCTCCAGCGCCTGGAGGCCGACGGCGTATTGACCGGCTATACCGCCCAGGTGGATCCCCAGGCCGTAGGGCTGGGCCTGCAGGCTTTTGTCCGCGTGCAGCTGGGCAAGCATGAGAGCGCCGTGGTCGAGCGCTTCGTGGAGCTGGTGAACGGTTGGCCGGAGGTGGTGTCCTGTTATGCGCTGACCGGCGACATGGACTACCTGTTGCATGTCTATGTGGCTGACCTGCAGGATTTTTCGCGCTTCCTGCTGGATCGCCTGCTGAACGCGTCGGGGGTGGCCGATGTCAATTCCAGCTTCGTGCTGCGGACCGTGAAACGGTCCTCGGCCTTGCCCCTGTCGCAGCTGGAACATTGATGCTGCGACGCGGGGACGCAGGGGTCGACTAACGCTAAACTAACCGGACTGATGAATAGCCAATCCCTCTCCGCCCCAGCCCGCCGAGACGTCATTCGGCCCCTGCGCTACTTCTGGCGCGTGCCGCTGCTGCTGCTGCACATCGTATTGGGCGTGCTGCTGTGTGCCCTGGTGCTTACCTGGCGCCGTGACGCGGTGATGAAAGATGGCCGCGAGCCGTTTGCGCATCGCACCATCCGCTGGTGGTCGACAGCCCTGCTCCGCATCTTCGGTCTGCGCTCTGTGCGCGTTGGCCAGCCGCTGGCCGATCCTGTGCTGTTCGTCGCCAACCACACCTCCTGGATCGATATCGAGCTGCTGCACAGCCAGCGCGCGGCGTGCTTCGTGGCCAAGGCGGAAATTGCCAGCTGGCCGCTGGTGGGCTGGCTGGCGTCGGCGGGCGGCACCATTTTCCATCGCCGCGGCAGCAATCACTCGCTGGCAGCGGTGATGCAGGTGATGGTGGATCGGCTGCGCGGGGGGCGTTCCGTGGCGGTCTTCCCGGAGGGCGGTACCGGACACAACGGCGTGTTGCGCGTCTTCCATGCGCGCATCTTCCAGGCGGCGCTCGATGCCGAGGTGCCGGTGCAGCCGGTGGCGCTGCGCTTTGCGCGCGACGGCCGTCGCGTCCTGGATGCCGGTTTCCGCGAGCACGAGAACTTCATGCAGAACTTCCTGCGGCTGCTGGGCGAAGCCCCGCTCGACGCCGAAGTGCATTTCCTTGAACCCGTGCCGGCTGCGCCGGACGCGCGCCGTCGCATGGCGGAAACCTCGCGCGAGCGCATTGCGATGGCGCTGGAAGACAAGCCGGAACACGAAAAACACGCATGACGCTGCCCCGGGGTAAGGATTTTCAGCCACCGTGGCCGCTACGCAGTGGCCACATCCAGACCATGCTGTCCTCCAGCGGCGTGCGGCGCCTGATGCTGCCCAAGGCGGCGCAAACGGTGCTGCAGGATTCCCAGCAGGTGGTGGTGAATGGCGGTGATGGCGTGCGCCTCACCGGTGCCTACACCAGGCAGAGGACGCAATCGGAATCGCGCGGTCTGGCCGTCTTGTTCCATGGTTGGGAAGGCAGCGTTGATTCCACGTATGTGCTGCAGACGGGAAGCCGGCTGCTGGCCGATGGCTGGGACGTGTTCCGCCTGAATTTCCGCGATCACGGCGACAGCCATCACCTCAACGAGGCCTTGTTCCATTCCTGCCGCATCGACGAAGTGCTGCATGCGCTGAACGACATTGCGCAACGCTTCCCGTCGCGACCGCTTGCGCTGGCGGGTTTTTCGCTCGGCGGCAACTTCGCCTTGCGCGCGGCCATGCACGCGCCGGCGGCAGGCCTGCCATTGAGCTATGCGCTGGCGGTGTGCCCGATCATCGATCCGGGTGAAGGCCTGTTCTCGCTGGAAGGGCAGGCGCCGTGGTTCTACCAGGCGTACTTCATGCACAAGTGGCGGCGTTCGCTGCAGGCCAAGCAGGCGGCCTTCCCGCACGTGCAGTATTTCGAACTGGCCGAGCTCAAGCAGAGTCTGCGCGGACTGACCGCGTCGCTGGTCTCGCGGCACACCGATTTCGGTTCGCTCGAAGCCTATCTGGACGGCTATTCCGTGGCCGGTCGCGCGCTGGAAGGCATGCACGTGCCGTGCACCATTCTTACCGCGCGCGACGATCCGGTCATCCCCGTGGCGGCATTCGAACGACTCGATCTGCCGGCGAATGTGGAGCTGGATATCTCCGACTACGGCGGCCATTGCGGCTATATCCGCGGCTGGGACATGACCAGCTTCACTGACGAGTACATCGCCGCACGTTTCAATGCCGTGGTGGCGCAGCGATAGCACTGCGCGGCCTTGTGGCTGTCACAACGGCATTCCATCATCCGTCTCACCACCGTTCTGCCTGGAGACCCGGCCATGCATGCCAAGGGCACGTTCGAAGTGAAGATCACGCCGCAGCCTCCGCAGGCAGGCATTGACGATCCCGGTGTTGGCCGTCTGGTGATCGACAAGGTCTTCCAGGGCGATCTGCAGGGCCATAGCAAGGGAACGATGCTCGCCGTCGGCACGCCGATCGACGGTTCGGCAGGCTACGTGGCGATGGAGTGGGTCGAAGGCAGCCTGCACGGGCGTCATGGTCGTTTCGCACTGCAACACAGCGGCAGCATGCATCGCGGGTCGCCGCAGCTGTCGGTAACCATCGTGCCCGATTCGGGCACTGACGAACTGGCGGGCATCGAAGGCGCGCTCACCATCACCGTCGCCAACGGCGTGCATTCCTACGACCTCCACTACAGCCTGGCGTGAAACGTTTCCCCGTCGCCGCGATGGCGCTACGCTTCGACACTCCCGCGATGGAGTGCCGTCCATGCTCAAGTTGATGCTGGGTTTGTTCGGATGTCTGGTGGCCTGCACAGCCATGGCGGCGCCCCAACTGGAAAAGCTCACCTTGCCCAAGGGGTTCCATGTCGCCGTGTACTCGGACCAGGTGCCCAATGCGCGCGAGATCGCGCTGGGCGCCAAGGGCACGGTGTTCGTCGGCTCCAATAGCGCGGGCAAGGTCTATGCGCTTACCGACAGCAGGCACGACGGCCACGCGGACAAGGTGCGCGTGATCGCCAGCGGCCTGAAGTTGCCGGTGGGCGTGGCCTTCAGGAATGGCGATCTGTACATCTCGGCGGTGAGCAAGATCCTGGTGCTGCGCGACATCGAGAATCATCTCGACGATCCGCCCAAGCCCGACGTGGTCTTCGACAAGTTTCCCACCGAGACGCATCACGGCTGGAAGTTCATCGCGTTCGGTCCCGACGGCAAGCTCTACGTGCCGGTGGGTGCGCCGTGCAATATCTGCGACAAGGACAAGGACTACGCCAAGCTCACGCGCATGAACGCCGATGGCAGCGGCCTGGAAGATGTCGCCTCAGGTATCCGCAATACCGTGGGATTCGACTGGCAGCCCAAGACCAGGCAGCTGTGGTTCACCGACAACGGAGGGGACCTGATGGGCGATGACATGCCCAGCGACGAGTTGAATCGCCTGTCGCACGTGGGCGAGCACTTCGGTTATCCCTATTGCCACCAGGGCGACACACTCGATGCGGAGTTCGGCCAGGGCAAGAACTGCAAGGATTACAGTGCGCCGATCTACAAGCTCGGTGCGCACGTGGCGGCGCTGGGCATGCGCTTTTACGAGGGTTCGCAGTTCCCCGCCAACTACAAGGGCGCGATCATCGTGGCGGAGCATGGCTCGTGGAATCGCACCAGGAAGTCCGGCTATCGCGTGATGGTCGCTCATCTGAGCGGCGACAAGGTCACCGCCTATGAGCCTTTGCTGGACGGATTCGAGCAGAACGAACAAACCTGGGGCCGGCCGGTCGACGTGCAGCCGCTCCCCGACGGCAGCGTGCTGGTGAGCGACGACCTGGCCGGCGCGCTCTACCGCGTGACGTACCAAAACCCCTGACGCGCCGCGGCTTGCGCGACGCTTCACCCACTCGCTTTGATCCCGGAGAACGACCTTGCAATTGCGTAGCGACAGTTTCGAACACGGTCAGGCGATGCCGGCCCGACTGGCTTTCGGCAAACGCGGCGAACCCTTCGCCTTGTCCGACAACCTCAGCCCGCACCTGGCGTGGAAGGATGCACCGCATGCCACGCGTTCCTTCGTGCTGGCGGTGTTTGACTTCGACGTGCCCAGCAAGCCGGACGACGTGAACCAGGAAGGACGCACCGTGCCGGCCGATTTGCCGCGCGTGGAATTCGTGCACTGGCTGATGGCCAATATTCCGGTGGAATGCGGCGAACTGGCCGAAGGCGCCTGCAGCGACGGCATCGTGCCGCGCGGCAAGCGCGCGCCGTACGGCCCGCCGGGCAGCGTGCAGGGCGTGAACGACTACACCGGCTGGTTTGCCGGCGATGCCGACATGCGCGGCGAATATCTCGGCTACGACGGCCCGTGCCCGCCGTGGAACGACTCCATCGTGCATCACTACCATTTCCGCCTGTACGCGCTGGATGTGGAAAGCCTCAAGCTGGCCGATGGTTTCACCGTCAGCGCATTGCGCGCGGCGATGGACGGCCATGTGCTGGCCGAGGCCGAGCTGATGGGCAGCTATACGATCAATCCCGCAGCCGTTTAGACGACCTTGTCGCCAGCGTGAACGGCGACCAAAGGGCGGCGTGGGCTGAGATCATTTTCACGCTCGCAAGGCATGGGCTGTGGGTGAATGGTCGGCAGGACGATGTCATGTCCGCTGAGAGGATCGCCCCATGCTGCACTACGCCCTGGTATTCCTGGTCATCGCCATCATTGCTGCCTTGTTCGGTTTCACCGGCATTGCCGGTACCGCTGCCAGTATCGCGAAGATCCTGTTCGTCGTCTTCCTGATCCTGGCTGTGATCGCCTTTTTCAGGCGCGCGAGCTGAGCGAACGGCGCATCGGGCTGAATCCCGATGCGCTTCGCGGCACCGATTCAAGACCATTGCATGTCCGCTTCAACGGAGAACGTCATGAACAAGCAAGTCCAGGCGCACGAGGAAAACACCGCTGCCGAGCGCATCGAGGAACGCGCCGAGCGCATCAAGCAGGCGACCACCAGCGCCGTGAGCAGCACCAAGGAAGCGGTGGATCGCGCGGCCGACAAGGTCGAGGACAGCCTGCATCGCGCCACCGACAAGGCCGCCGATACCGCCACCCGCGCCTCTGAGAAAGCCGACGAATATCGCCAGCGTGGACGTGAGGTGTACGACGAGGCCGTCGACCGCGCCGACGAATGGCTGGACCGTGCACGCGACTATGTGCGCGAGAAGCCCGTGCAGTCCGTAGCCATCGCCCTTGGCGCCGGCTGGCTGCTTGGCCGCATACTCCGTCGCTGATAGACGACTGAGGACAGGGGATGGACCAGACCGGACGCGAAGACGCGCCCGCCGCGCCTGACGAGACGCCACCTCCTGCGCCACCGGGCCTGCTGGACGATATCGGCCGTCTCGGTCGGGCTTTTCAAAAGCTCTTTGGGGCACAACTGAAGCTGTTGTCCGCCGAATTGGGGCTGGCGCGCAGCGCCGTCCACTGGCTGCTCATCGCCGGTCTGGTCGCCACCGTGGCGGCCGTAGGCATGGGGCTGACCCTGCTGGGCCTGATCGGCTGGCTGCTGGCGCAGTGGCTCGGCTCGTGGGCCTGGGCGTTGGCCGCGCTATCGCTGGTGGAGCTGCTGTTTCTCGCCGGCGCGATGCTGTTGTTCCGCCGCTGCATGCACTGGATGACGCTGCCCGCGACGCGGAACGAGTGGAGTGCGATGATGCGTGACACCCTGCGTCGTCCCGGTCCGCAGGGCAGCAACCCGGAGGACGTGCCGTGAGCCTCTTCAAGCAATTGCATGCGGTACGTACGGCGGAGAACCGTGCACGGGATGCCCGCGAGGAGCTGGCGGTACCCGCCCAGGCCTTGTTGGCGCGTGGACAACGCCATCCGCTCACGACCGTAGGCTTGGCCGCGGGCGCGGGTTTCGTGCTCGGCAAGCTCAATGTGCATCCGCTACGCGTGCCGGGCCTGGGCGCGCTGCTGAGCGGCACCGCAGCCGAAGTCGTGGGCCAGGCCATGCGACTGGTGGCCGAGTTCACGCAGAACGCCGGCGACGTCACGCAGGACACCGGCGACTTCACATGAACACGCCGATGTCATCGCTGCCGCCCGTCGCTGAAGGTGACGCGGCGCAACCGGAGGTACCCGTCGACGCGATGGTGCCCAGCCGCGAGCCGCGGATGAACCTGATGCGGGTGCAGCGCACGCAGAGTGCACGCCGGCACCTGCGCGGTATCCGCGTCGTGCTCAATATCTTCCTGGCGTTGGCGCTGATGTATACGGTGACCATCACCAAGCAGCTGCTGATACCGCTGGTGCTCGCCTCGTTCATCGGCCTTGCGCTCAATCCCATCGTGGCGCGTTGCTCGAGCATCGGGATTCCGCGCTGGCTGGCGGCCAGCGTGCTGATGATCGGCCTGATGACGGCCATCGGATTCGGCGTGGGTGCGCTCACCCAGCCCGCCCTGGGCTGGGTGCACGAAGCGCCGACGGCGATCCGCAGCTTTATCCCGAAGCTGCGCAACTTCACCCAGCCGCTTGAGGCGGCCAACCGCGCCACCCAAGGCCTCACGGGGCCCACGAAGGTACAGGCTTCGGCGCAGTCGCCGCTCTCCATCACCGTGTGGGACATCGTGGCGACCACGCCGAAGGTCCTGGCCGGCGTGCTCACCGTGGTCTTATTGGTGTTCTTCTTCCTCGTCTACGGCGACCTGATGCTGCGACGACTGGTGGAGGCATCGCCCAACTTCGGCTACAAGCGACACGCCGTCCACGTGGTGCGCGGCATCCAGTACGAGGTGTCGCGTTACATCCTCACGGCGACGCTGATCAACTTCGGCCTTGGCGCCGTCACCGCCGGCATGCTGTGGCTGTATCACATGCCCGATCCCTTGCTGTGGGGCACGGTGGCGATGCTGGCCAACTTCATTCCCTACGTGGGCGCGATCAGCACCACGACCGTGCTTGCGGTGGTGGGCCTGCTCAACTTCAACGAGCCGGGTGCGGCCCTGCTGCCGGCTCTCACGTTCGCCGGCATCACGGCGGTCGAAGGCAACCTGGTGACGCCGCTGATCCAGGGGCATCGCATGCGCCTGAGCCCGATCGCGATCCTGCTGTGGCTGCTCTTCTGGGGCTGGTTGTGGGGCATCCCGGGTGCGCTACTGGCGGTGCCGATGCTCACCAGCGCCAAGCTGGTGGCCGAACGCGTGCGCGGCTGGCGCTGGTTTGCACGCATGGTGCAGCGTTGACGGCTCGCTTCGCGATCCGCGCGGTTGGCGCGCAGGACTTCGATGCGTGGAAGCCATTATGGGACGGCTACAACGCGTTCTACGGCCGCAGCGGCGACACCGCGCTGGCGCAAGAGATCACGCGCGAGACGTGGTCGCGCTTTCTCGCGGCAGACGAACCGATGCACGCGCTGGTGGCCGAAGGCGATGGCCAGCTGCTGGGACTGGCGCACTACCTGTTCCATCGCAGCACCATCAGCCGCGCGAACAGCTGCTATCTGCAGGATCTGTTCACCATACCGGCGGCACGCGGCATGGGTGTCGGACGCGCGTTGATCGAAGCGGTGTATGCCAACGCACGCCAGGCCGGTGCATCGCGCGTGTACTGGCAAACCCATGAAACCAATACCAACGCGATGCAGCTCTACGACCAGCTAGCCGAGAAGTCAGGGTTTATTGTCTACCGCAAGCCGTTGTAGCGTCGCCGTAGACTCACCGACGCGGGTAAGCGCCATGCACGTTTCGTTCGCGGTCCGACTCGGCGCCATGGCGCTACTACTTGCGGGCAGCTGTTCCGCGATGGCAGCGACGACGTCGACGGACGGGCTTCATCGTTGCGAGGCGCAAGGCCGTGCCACGCCGACGGTTGCGCAAACGACGCTCAATGGCGTGCCCGCCATCGTGCGCATCCCCACGCATATCGACAAAGCGCCGATCATCCTGTGGCACGGCTTCGGCCCACCGGCCAGCGAGAGCGCCATGATGGAGGCGCTGCCGCTCGACGAGGTCGGTGCGGTGAAGATCTACCTCGGCCTCCCTCTGTTCGGCGCGCGAGCACCGTCTGGTGGCATGAAGGAACTCGCGCGGCGGCAGGGCGAGGATCTTGGCCTGGAAGTGTTCAAGCCCGTGGTCGCTGGCGCCGCGGATGAGCTGTCGAACGTGGTCGCGGCCTTGGTCGAGCATGGCTGCATGAAGGCTGGCAGCGCGGTTGGCCTGGTCGGCTTCTCCGCCGGCGGCGCAGCAGCGCTCTACGCGTTGTCGCAGGGCAGGGTGAAGATCGAAGGCGCGGTGCTGCTCAACCCGTCAACGGGTCTGACCGATTCGGTGCAGGCCTATGAGAAAGCGACGAGGCAGACCTACACCTGGTCACCCGCGTCGCGCGAACTGGCCCACCAGACCGACGCGGCCGCGCACACCGCCGATATCGCACGACATCGTCCCGCGTTGCTGTTCCTGCAAGGTGCGAACGACGCGGTGCTCGATGGGAAAGCGGTGTCGGCGCTGTGCGCCGGGCTAAAGCCGTTGTATGGCGATCAGGTATCGCGGCTGCAGTGTCGCCTGCTGGCCGGCATGTCCCATCAATGGGCCGCCGATCCTGCGTCGCTGGCGCTGGTGCGCAAGGCCGTCGGCGCATGGTTCTCGGATATCCCAGCCGCATCGACGACGACTCATTGATCGATGCCATGCGCCTTCAGCACATCGCTGATGTCGAACAGCCACACGTTGCGCGAACCATTGAGCGGTTCACCCAGGCGTTGCTGCAGCGACGCGATATCGTCCTTGGGCTTGGGAAAATTCACCGTGCTCTGGCGGCTGCTCGAAACATACAGCTCGCCGAATTGACGGCCCAGCGAGGGCGCATTTTCCAGCGCGGTGCTGTTGACGTCGCCAGCCAGATGCAGCGGCTTGCCCCAGCGGCCATCGGGCTCGCGAAAGGCAATGTACAAGTCCGCGCTGCCTAGCGAATCGCCTTCGTTGCCAGCGTAGATGAGGAAGCGCTGGTCCGGATCGACGCAAGGATCCATGCGATTGTGTTCCAGGTCGCCCAACGCCACGCGCTCAGGTTTCGCGTAGCCGTTGGCGGTGTGTCGCGCCACATAGACTTGATACGCCTTGCCCGAATCGTCGCGATGAGCCGAAAAATAGATGTCGCCATTGGACGCGACCGAAGGGTTGTAAATCATCGCGCCATCATTGAGTGCGCCATCGACATGGACGGGCTTGCCCCAACGGCCGTCCGACTGTTGTTCGACGTACCACAGGTTGGTGCCGGCAAACGTCTGGCCACCCATTTCGGCCATCACCGGCACGTCGCCATCATGCACAGGCCGATTGGAGACGAAGTAAAGGCGCTTGCCATCCGGTGACAGCGCCGGCTCGGAATCGTGCCATTGGCCGGAAAACGACACGACCTCGGGTGTGGTCCAGTCCTGGCCGCGCCGATGCGTGACAAGAATGGTGTCGTCCTTCTCGGCAAAATCCGAGCGCATGAAATACAGCGTCTTGCCATCGGGACTCACGGCCGCCGAGGTCTCCTGCAAGCCGGTGGAGATCACGCCTGGCCCGACCAACTCGCCCGCACCGGCATTGGCGGCTATCAGGGCGAGGGCCAACAGGCCGGCCGGGATGAACAGTTGCGACGGCATGCACGATGCTCCAGCAGAGGGGACGGTGGGTCCGCCACACCATGGAGCACAGGTGTGCGAGCTGCAGCAGGTTTGTGACTGGCGGCCAGAGCGGCGTGATGAGCGGTCGACGCAGGCGCGTCGGCGGTCAGGCCATACCCAGGGCGCGACGTGCGTGCAGGCGGAAGCGGCGGCTGAGGCTAAGCCGCGTGCCGTCCTGCAACACCACTTCCGCGCTGCCCTGGAACAGGGGATGCACTTCGCGTATGCGTTCCACGTTCACCACGATGCCGCGGTGTATGCGCAGGAAGCAGGCCGGATCGAGCACGGCAAGCAGGTGGCGCAGCGACTCGCGGTGGAGATAGGTCGCGCTGCCGGCATGGATATGCACGTAGTTGCCGTCGGCGCGGATCCAGTCGATATCGCTGGCGGCAATCACGCGGATATGCTCGCCATGCTGGACACTGAGCCGCTGCAGATAGGGCGATGCGGGCACCTGCGCTGCAMCTGAAGTCGCGACCGGGACGGGCAGAGCGTGCAAGCCCTGCCAATGGCGCCGCACGCGAATCATCGCCTGGTCAAAACGCTCCTGGTCGATCGGCTTGAGCACGTAGTCGATCGCATTGGCGTCGAAGGCGCGCAGCGCGTGCTGGCCGTACGCGGTGGCAAACACCACCATCGGCAGACCGTCGCGCTTGAGTCCATGCAACAGACGGAAGCCATCCATGCCCGGCATGCGGATGTCGAGGAACATCAGGTCCGGTTCCAGCGCTTCGATCGCCTGTCGCGCTTCGCTCGCGTTGCCGCACTCGCCCACGATCGTCACATCCGCATGCGATGCCAGCGCCTGCCGGATGGCCAGCCGTGCCAGGACCTCGTCGTCGACGATCAAGGTGCGGATAGGCGGCGTAGTCATGCGGCCTCCCGGAACGGAAAGCGCAGTTCCACCCGTGTGCCGCCTTCGGGCTTGCGTTGCAGTTCCAAGGTGGCGTCCTGGCCGAACAGCATGTCCAACCGGGTGCGCGTATTGCCCAGGCCCAGCCCGTCCTTGGGACCGTCGGGCGGCAGGCCGATGCCGTCGTCGTCCACGCGCAGCAGGAGATTGTCGCCATCGCGTCGCGTGGAAATATGCAGCGTGCCGCGCTCCGTCTTCTCCAGCAGCCCGTGGCGCAGCGCATTCTCCACCAGCGGCTGCAGGATCATGTTGGGCACCAGCGCTCGCAGCGTGTCGGCGGAAACATCGATGTGGGTGCTCAGACGATCCTGGAAGCGCACCTGCTGGATGCCGAGATAACAGGTGAGGAATTCCACTTCACGCGATAGCGGTACCTGTTGCGCGTGCCGCTCTTCCAGGGTGAGGCGAAGAAAATCACTCAGTCGCGCGATCATCTGCCGCGCCTGCACCGGGTTGGCCAATGCCAGCGCCGAAATGGCGTTGAGCGTGTTGAACAGGAAGTGCGGCTGCAGTTGCACGCGCAAGGTCTGCAGCTGCGATTGCACCAGCTGCGTTTCAAGCTGCGAGTTGCGCAGGCGTTCGTCGCGCAGCCGGCGCTGTGAATCGATGGCGCGCAACACCACCAGGATCACGCCGTAAGTAAGCCAGCTGAGATGGAAGTTATAGGCGAACTGCATGCGCGAGAACGCACTGAAGCTGATGTTCGGTCGCGAGAGGGGCGGCCCGCACAGCGTCCAGTAGATGGCCAGCACCAGCATCACCTGCAGCGCCGCGAGCAGGATGCTGGCGGGCAGGTGCACTGCCCAGAAGCGACGCCAGCCACCGTGGCCGCCGATGCTGCCCAGCCACGCCACGACGGGCGTGAGCAACATCCACAGATAGGCGTTGGTGAGGTTCCAGGTGAATGGGCGGGTCCAGGTGAACACCTCGCCCTCGCTGATCATGGAGATCACCGAGCTGGCCGTGTAGGACAGGCCCAGCAGGGTCCAGAAGACGAACACGAGCGCCCAGATCTTCCAGCGTGGCGCAGTCATCAGGTCGGACACCGGAACCTCGCAGGCACGAGCCGCTGCAGTGAACTCCCCCAGTCTGGACGCCCGTAATGTACGGCAACAGTGCCTGAAGACATCGTTAGTGCGGCCTCGCTCAACTTGCCATGCAGGCTGCAGCGGCCGCCACCAGGCGATCGCCCAGTCTGGCCAGCCAGGGAGCGAGCGAGACGCGCCAGATATGGTCCGCGTTGGCGCTCGACGTTTTCCCTGAAAGCGAGGCGGGCAGGGCGCGATCGCTGGAGAAATACAGCGTGCGATGGTCGCAGCCCAGCTGAGAGCCCATATTGTGCGTGCCGCCGTTCACCGCGTCGCCCAGGTCCTGCGGCGTGCTCCAGTTGTCGTCGGTGTGAAAGGCAATCGCCAGCCGATACGGCTGCGAGGGTTCGTGCTTGATGCTGAAGACCATGAACGAACGATCGGGGGCAATGGCGACATCGCGGATCTGCGCGTCCTTGTCGCCCACCGCCACCACATAAGATGCCTGGTACTGACCGTGCTCGTACGCCGCGCGCAGCGGACGCAGCACACCATCGGGTGCACAGCCGATGTAATAGACGCTGTTGTCCGCCGCGATGCTGGGCGCGAACGTGCTGGTGCAGGTATTGACGGCGTCGGGCAAGCGCACGGGTTCGCTCCAGCCGTCGCCTTTGCGATCGACGCGCCACAGGTTCATGCCCTGGCCGACCAGACGCTGGCCTTTGCGGATGGCGTCGAGGGCTTGCCCGTCCTTCGTGGCGGGCCGGTTGGAGGCGAACAACAAAAACGAACCGTCCGGCGCTATCGCCGGGTCACCGTCGCGCCATTGGCCGGAAAAGGAAGCGACCGCTGGCGTCGACCAGTGTCCGTCGACGCGGTGCGACGCCATCACCGTGGCGCCATGGTCGGTTCCGCGCATGAAATAGACCGTGTTGCCGTCCGGTGTGAAGGCCGGTGAGGCGTCATCGGAGGCATGCAGGTCGCCGCCGGGAACAAACACAGTCGGCGCGGCCGCCGATGGCTCGATCGATGAAGATGGCAGCAACGGCCAGATCGCCAACAGCACGACGCATATCATCTGTTGCCACATGGTGCGAACTCCCGGGCCAACCGGAGCCCTTCAGCACGCACAAACTAGAGCGATCACGGCATGGCGTCGCCGCATTTGTGACGACCGGCGTGGTGGGAGCCACGAGCGGTCTCTCGCCATGGACTACCGGTGGGATGCGCTACCAGTCGATGCGCTGTCTGTCGCGAAAGAAGCCGCCGTTGACGGCCGGGCGCGAGGGCAGCATGGCGGCCCAGACGATCCCCGCGGCGCCATCGGCGACGGGGCGTCCACCGTGGCCGCCCATATCGGTGGCGACCCAGCCGGGGCATACGGCGTTCACCAGGATGCCGCTGCCGGCGAGTTCCGCGGCGAGCATGCGCGTGTGGCTGTTGAGCGCGGCCTTGGACACGCGATAGGCGGGACAACTCGCGCCGTCGCTGTCGTTGGCGCCGCAGCCGCTGGAGACGTTCACGATGCGCCCGTAGCCATGCCGCTGCATCAGCGGAAGCATGGCCTCGGTCAATTGCCAGGCGCCGATCAGGTTGGTTTCCAACGCCTGCCGGACCAGGCTGAGGTCGACCGACGATGCCTGATTGTCCACATCGAAATACGCGCCGGCGTTGTTGATCAGGATATCCAGCCGGCCATATTCGCCCTCGATGCGCGCGGCCAGTTCGCGCACGCACTCCAGCGAGGTGACATCCAGCGGCACGGATACCACCGTGCCGCCTTCGCGCCGCAATTGTCGTGCTGCCTTTTCGCCAGCCAGTGGACGGCGTGCACCCAGCAACACGGTGACGCCTTCGGCGGCGAGCTGGCGCGAGATCTCAAAACCCAGCCCGCGATTGGCGCCGCTGATCAGCGCCACGCGCTGTGACGGCTCCGGGTCGGCCGTCGCCGCGCGACGTCGTGAAGGCCTCCCCGGAAACGCCACCGCGTTCATGGCGTCGCGGCCAGCTGGTCGCAACGCTCGCTGGCGCAGGCCTGCCAGCCACCGCCAAGCGCCTTGTACACCGACACGGCGCGCAGATTGATGGCGGCCTGCGCATCGGCCAGCGAGTCCTCCGCTTCCAGCTGAGTGCGCTCGGCATCGAGCAACAGCAGGAAGTCGGCAGCACCTTCGTTGTAGCGGATGCGCGCGAGGTCGGCCGCGTGGCGGCTATTGGTCACCTGATCCTGCAGCTTGAGCACGCGCTCGCGCTGCAGGTTGTAACCGACGATGGCGTTGTCCACATCTTCCACCGCCTGCAGCACGGTGCGCTGATAGCTCGCCAGCGCGGCATCGGAACGCGCCTCGCTGGCCTTCACGTTGGAACGCACGCGCTGCACATTGAGGCCCGACCAGGTGATGCTCGGCGCGATCGACCAGGCGCGTGATTGCGCCCCGCCGAAGTCGTTGCTGCGGCCAGCAAGAAAGCCGAGGAAACCGCCCAGCTGGATATGCGGGTAGTAATCCGCCTTGGCCACGCCGATGCGCGCATTGGCGGCGGCCAGTTCGCGCTCGGCGATGCGGATGTCCGGACGGCGTTGCAGCACGTCACCCGCGTTGCCGATATCCAGTGCCACGTCGATCGGCTTGAAGCCCTTCGGCGAGACATCGATATCCAGCTCGCCCGGACGCTCGCCCAGCAGCACGGCAAGACGCGAGGTGTCGTTCTGGGCCAGGGTCTGCAGGGTGGGCAGCTGCGCTTCGACGAAGTTCAGTCGCGCGGTGGCGCTCGCCACATCCTGCTCCGAACCCGTGCCGATATCGGAACGGGCATGGATCAGGCGCAGCGATTCGCGCTGGTTCTCGATGTCGCGATTGGCCACGTCGATGCGCAGTTGCACGCCACGCAGATCGAAGTAGTAGCGCGCGACTTCCGCGAACAACGTCACCTGCGCATCCTGCAACGATGCTTCGCTTGCGCCGGCGTCGGCACGCGCGGCTTCCACCGAGCGACGCACGCCACCGAACAAGTCGATCTCCCAGCTGGCATCGAAGCCGGCCTGGTAGCTGGTGATGGTGGTGCGCTGGTCGGTGAAACCCGGCTGCTGTTCGCGGGCTCGCGAATAGTTGGCGACGGTTTCCACGTCGGGAATCTGCTGCGACTTCGCCACGCCGAGCAAGGCGCGCGATTCACGCAGGCGCGCATAGGCGATCTTCAGGTCGGGGCTGTTCGCCGCCGCGCGCTGGATCAGTGCTTCCAGCGTGGGGTCGTTGAACTGCTTCCACCATTGGGCCTGGAAGGTCTGGGTGGATTCCTGCGCATTGACGCCTTGCAGGGCCACCGGCTTTTCCTGGGGCGCATGGTAGTCGGGGCCAACACTCACGCAGCCGGACAGCATGATGGCGGCGGCGATGGCGGTGACTTTCTTGGCGGTGTTGCGGCGCGATACGGGTTCGCAGGCGCAGTCATCGACCAGTGCGAAATCCATGTGGCCGACGCCCGACTCTAGCGTGTCGCTCCGCTGGCCCCTCTCCCGCGTGGGGAGAGGGAGCAGTGAGGCTTTGAGGTTCTTGAAGAAGGACATATCAACGCTCCTCGATAAGGTTGCCGGACTGCGCAAGGCGCGCGGCCTTGCGAGCGCGGCGGCGTTCGCTGTTGCGTTCGCCCCAGCCGCGCACCAGCACATAGAACAGCGGCGTAAAGATCAGGCCGAAGAAGGTGACGCCAAGCATGCCGGCGAATACCGCCACGCCCATCGCATGACGCATCTCCGCACCCGCACCGTGCGAGGTCACCAGCGGCACCACGCCCATGATGAAAGCGAACGAGGTCATCAGGATCGGGCGCAGTCGCAGGCGAGCTGCCTCCAACACCGCCTGCGTGCGGTCCATGCCTTCGAGGATCTGCGCTTCGCGGGCAAACTCCACGATCAGGATCGCGTTCTTGCACGCCAGGCCCACCAGCACGATCAAGCCGATCTGGGTGAAGATGTTGTTGTCGCCACCGGTCATCCACACACCGGAGATCGCAGACAGCAGCACCATCGGCACGATCAGGATCACCGCCAGCGGCAGCAACAGGCTTTCGTACAGCGAGGCCAGCACCAGGAACACCAGCAGCACGCACAAGGGGAACACGAGTACGGCGGTATTGCCGGCGAGGATCTGCTGATAAGTCAGCTCGGTCCACTCGAACGTCATGCCGTTGGGCAGGTTGTCCTTGGCCAGCTTTTCAATCGCCGCCTGGGCCTGACCGCTGCTGAAGCCCGGCGCCGGACCACCGTTGATCTCGGCCGTCGGATAACCGTTGTAGTGCTGCACGCGATCCGGGCCCACGGTCTGATTCACCGTAAGGAACGAACCCAGCGGGATCATCTCGCCAGTCGAACTGCGCGTCTTCAGGCCCAGGATGTCCTGCGGCTCGTGACGGAAGCCCGGCTCGGCGGACACGTTCACTTGATAGGTGCGACCGAAGCGGTTGAAGTCGTTGACGTAGAGCGAGCCGAGGTAAGCCTGCATGGTCTGGTACACATCAGCCAGATCCACGCCTTCGGCCTTGGCCTTCTCGCGGTCCACGTCCGCGTCGATCTGCGGCACGCTCACTTGATAGCTTGAGAACAGGCCTGCCAGCGTCGGCACCTTGGTGCTTGCCTGGATCAGGTTCTGCGTCTGCTTGTACAACTCCTCAAAGCCCGCATCGGAACGATCTTCCACCTGCAGGCGGAAACCACCGATCGTGCCCAGGCCGTTCACCGGCGGCGGCGGGAAGATCGCGATGTAAGCGTCCTGGATGCCCGCATACTTCTGCTGCAGGGCAGCGGTGATCGCACCGGCCGACAGCGATGCATCGCGACGTTCCTCGAACGGCTTGAGCGTCACGAACACGATGCCGGAGTTGGTGCTGTTGGTGAAACCGTTGATCGACAGGCCCGGGAACGCCACGGCGCTTTCCACGCCCGGTTGCTTGAGCGCGATGTCGCTCATGCGACGGATCACGTCTTCCGAACGGTCGAGCGAGGCGGCATCCGGCAACTGCGCGAACGACACCAGGTACTGCTTGTCCTGCGGCGGCACGAAACCCGTCGGCACGTGGGCGAAGCCAAACAGGCCGAGCAACACCAGGCCACCGTAGATGATCAGCGCAATCGAACCCGAACGCAGGATGCGCTTGACGCCACCCACGTAACGGTTCGCACTGCTGATGAACAAGCGGTTGAACGGACGGAACAGCCAGCCGAAGGCGCGATCGATCAGCAGGCTCAGCTTGTCCTTCGGCGCATCGCGATCCTTCAGCAGCAAGGCAGCAAGCGCCGGGCTGAGGGTGAGCGAATTGAAGGCGGAGATGACGGTCGAAATCGCAATGGTCAGCGCGAACTGGCGATAGAACTGACCGGTCAGGCCACTGATGAAGGCTGCCGGCACGAACACCGCGCACAGCACCAGCGCCGTGGCCACGATGGGTCCGGTTACTTCGTTCATCGCCTTGCGCGTCGCTTCCTTTGGCGACAGGCCGTGCTCGATATGTCGTTCGACGTTCTCCACCACCACGATGGCGTCATCCACCACGATGCCGATCGCCAGCACCAGGCCGAACAGCGACAGCGCGTTGAGCGAGAAGCCCGCCATCAACATCACCGCAAACGTACCAATCAACGACACCGGCACGGCGACCAGCGGGATGATCGAAGCACGCCACGTCTGCAGGAACAGGATYACCACCAGCACGACGAGCGCGATAGCTTCGAACAGCGTATGCACCACCGCTTCGATCGAACCACGCACGAACACGGTCGGGTCGTAGACGATCTGGTAATCCACGCCCTGCGGGAAATCCTTCTTCAGATCCGCCATCAGGCCGCGGACTTCATCGGAGATCTGGATGGCGTTGGAACCCGGGCGCTGGAAGATCGGCAACGCCACGGCCGGCTGGTTGTTGAGCAGGCTGCGCAGCGCGTAGTTGTTTGAACCCAGCTCCACGCGGGCCACGTCGCGCAGATGCGTGAACGAGCCATCGGCATCTTTGCGCACGATGATGTTGAGGAAGTCTTCCTCGGTGATCAGTCGGCCCTGCGTGTTGATGTTGAGCTGGAAGGCAGAGTTGGTCGGGCCCGGCGGTGCATTCAGCGCGCCAGCGGCCACGGTGATGTTCTGCTCCTGGATCGCATGCACCACGTCGCCCGTGGTGAGCTGGCGCGAGGCCAGTCGCTGCGGGTCGAGCCACACACGCATGCTGTATTCGCCGGCACCGAAGATCTGCACGTCGCCGACGCCATCGAGGCGGGCGAGCTGATCCTTGATGTGCAGGCGCGCATAGTTCGACAGATACAGCATGTCGTAGCGCTGATCGGGCGAGATCAGATGCACCACCATGGTCAGGTCGGGCGAGCTCTTCTGCGTGGTCACGCCAAGACGCTGCACTTCCTCAGGCAGACGCGGCTGCGCCTGCGCGACGCGGTTCTGCACCTGCACCTGGGCGTTGTCCAGGTCCGTGCCCAGCGCAAAGGTGACGGTCAGCGTCATCGCGCCGTCGCTGGTGGACTGCGAGCTGGTGTACAGCATGCCTTCCACGCCATTGATCTGTTCTTCCAGCGGCGTGGCGACGGTTTCGGCGATCACCTTGGGGTTGGCGCCGGGATAGGAAGCACGCACCACCACGGTAGGCGGTACGACTTCGGGGTATTCGCTGATCGGCAGCTTGAACAGCGAAATGCTGCCCGCGATGAGGATCAGCACGGAGAGGACGCCGGCCAGAATCGGCCTGTCCACGAAGAATTGTGCGATTTTCATTGCATTCGTCCTGGTTGCTCGCTGGCACCAATGCCCGCGCGAGGCGGGGACTTCCGGCGCTTTGCCTGCGTGATGCGAAGACAAAGCGTCCCTGGCCCTCGGCTCAAGAGAGCGAGGGCGTTCGTTTCTTGCTTACGGGTGTCCTGACCCGTCATCCCTGCTTGACCAGCCTTCGGCTGTTGAGAAGCGCCTCGCAGGAATGACGAGCTATAGAGCGTTACTTCTGTTGCGCCGCGTTCTTGCCAGAAGCGCTGCCGGCCATCGCAATCTGCTTGCTCGGATCCAGACTGCGCGTCTCCATGGCCACCTTGGTCGGGTTCACTTCCACGCCCGGACGCACATGCTGGATGCCCGAGACGATCACGGTGTCCTTGGCGTCCAGACCTTCGGTAACCACGCGCAGGCCGTCCAGTAGCGGGCCGGTGACGACGCGGCGGTATTCGACTTTGCGGTCCTTGTCGACCACGTACACGTACTTGTTGCCAAGGTCGGCGCCGACGGCGCGGTCATCGACCAGCGCACGCGGCTGGCGGCTGTCGCTGCGGAGCTGGATGCGGACGTAGAGGCCGGGCGTGTAGCCCGCGTCGGCATTGTCGAACACGGCGCGCAGGCGGATGGTGCCGCTGCCGGCGCGTAGCTGGTTGTCGACAAAGTCCACGCGGCCCGTGTGGGGAAACCCTTTTTCATCGGCGAGCGCCATCGAGATCTGCGGCGCGGCGCCATGTTCGCGACGCTGGCGATCGAATTTCAGATAGCTGTGCTCGTCGACGTCAAAGTACRCATAGATCGGATTGACGCTCACCACGCTGGTCAGCACGTCGTTGCTGGTCACCAGGTTGCCGGGCGTCACCAGGGCATTGCTGACGCGACCGTCGATCGGCGCGCGCACTTCGGTGAAGCTGAGGTTGAGCTTGGCGGCGTCCAGTGCAGCGGTGGTGGAGGCCACCTGGGCCTTGGCGCTCTGTGCCGTGGTCTGCTGGCGGTCGGCCTCTTCCTTGGAGATCGCATGCTGGTCGAGCAGGCGCTGGGCACGCTCGCCATTGGACTGGGCCAGCACCTGCTCAGCCTTGGCCTGGCCGAGGTTGGCGCTCAGGCGGTCCACTTCAGCCTGATAGGGACGCGGATCGATGCGGAAAAGAAGATCGCCTTTTCGCACGATCGCCCCTTCCCTGAAGTGCACCGAGTCCACATATCCGCTGACGCGGGGCCGCAGCTGGATGGTGTCGACCGCCTGCAGCCGGCCGGTGAATTCGTCGGCATCGTCCACCGGGCGGACCAGAACCTGGGACACGGTGACGGCGGGTGCGGGCGGCGGGCCGGCCTGGGCGTGGCTGTCGGCGCTATGGCCCAGCAGGGCCCAGCTGCCGCCCACCACGGCGAGGGCAAGAATGGCGAGGATCCATCGGTTTTTCATGTTGCGCTCCCGGAATGAACTCGTCGACGTGGGGGTACCCCGACGATCAGGAGCGGAAGATTAGGTGTACTATCTGGTTCAATAAATGGTTTTTGATGCAATGCAATAGTGACTCCCAGTCACGAATGGGGTGAAAATCCAGCCTATGGAAGACTTTGCCGCAATCTCTGCCTTTGTCCGCGTCGTCGAAGCCAAGAGCTTTGCCGCGGCCGCCGCCCAACTGGGCATGACCCCCTCCGGCGTCAGCCGTGCGGTGTCGCGACTGGAAGAACAGCTGGGTGCCCGGCTGTTGTTCCGGTCCACGCGTTCGCTGCGTTTGACCGACGATGGGGCCTCGTTCCATGCACGTTGCAAGGAGATCCTGGCCGATCTGACCGAGGCCACCGAGGCCCTGGGCTATGCCCAGCGCAAGCCGACCGGCAAGCTGCGCATCGGCGTGCCGGCCGCCGTGGGCCGCACCGTGATCATCCCCAGGCTGGCGGAATTCGAACAGCGCTATCCGGACATCCGTCTTGAGCTGTCGATGTGCGATTACCCCTACGACCTCAATGAGGAAGGCATCGATTGCGCTGTCCGGGTCGGGCCGCTGGAAGATTCCAGCCTGATCGCCCGCAAGATCGGCTATCTGCGCAATGTGATGATCGCCTCGCCGGACTACCTGGTGAAGCATGGCGCGCCGCAGAGCATCGAGGATCTGAAGGATCACCGCTGCATCAACTACATCCTGCCCAACGGCCGCCCGCGCCAGTGGCAGTTCGAGACGCCCAGCGGCCAGGTCGCCGTGGACATCGACGCGCACCTGCTGATCAACGATGCCGAGTCGGTGATCCAGGCGGTAGTCGCGGGGCTGGGCATCACCCAGGCGCCGCATGTCATCGCCGCCTGCATGCTCGACTTCGGCAAGCTCGAGCTGGTGATGACCGACACCACCTCCACCGGCAAACCCGTGTGGATCGTCTACCCGCAGAAGAAACACCTGTCCGCTCGCGTGCAGGCCTTTATCGAATGGGTGCGCGAGGTGTTCGAGCAGACCAGCGAGCCGGGCAAGCACAAGAAGCCGGTGATGGCGGCGGTGCCGGAGCGGCTCAGCGCCTGACCGCACAACGGCGGAAAAGCGCACGGCTGTGCGCTTTCAGAATTCTTCATACGCATTTCAGGCGCTTCATTCGGTGACCTGTTGGGCTGGGCTCTGTTTTCCCACGGAGCTCACCCATGTCCAATCGTTCTCACCGATGGCTGCTGGCGCTGATGCTGGCGGTGCCTTCTCTCGCCTGCGCCGACTATCAGCCGCCCGTCGCCCGCGGTGATGGCTGGGCAGTTGGCGATGCCCGCACTGCCCATTGGGACTTGGCGTCCCTGGCTGCGATGGAAGCGAAGCTCAACGACGGCAGCGTCAAGGGCATCACCAGCGTCGTCGTCGCCCAGCACGGCAAGCTGGTCTACGAGGGTTATTTCAACGGCAGCGATGCCGCGCGGCTCAACGACGTGCGTTCCGCCAGCAAGAGCGTGACGGCCCTGCTGGTTGGTGCAGCCATCGATCGCGGCCTGATCGCCAACGTGCAGGCGCGCGTGTACGACTTCTTCCCCGACAAGCAGCCGCTGCAGCATCCGGACACGCGCAAGTCGGCCATCACGCTCGAAGACCTGCTCACCATGAGTTCCTTGTGGGAGTGCAATGACGACAACGAGTTCTCAAGCGGCAACGAGGAGCGGATGTACGTCACCGAGGACTGGCTGCAGTTTGCGCTCGACCTGCCCATCAAGGGCTTTGCGCCGTGGATGCCGAAACCGAAGGACAGTCCGTACGGGCGCTCGTTCTCTTACTGCACGGCCGGCGCATTTACGGCCGGGGCGGTGGTGGAGCGCGCCGCGCATCGAGGCCTCGCCGCGTTCGCCGCGGACACGCTGGAAAAACCGCTGGGCATCACCGCGGTGCAGTGGAACCAGTCACCGCTAGGCATCGGCATGGGTGGCGGTGGCACGCGCTATCGCAGCCGCGACCTGGCCAAGCTCGGCGAACTGGCGCTCGACGGTGGACGCTGGGGCGGGCGCCAGGTGATCTCTGCAGCCTGGATCAAGCAGATGCTCACCCCCCATGCGCAGGCGCGCGAGGACGCCGACTACGGTTACCTGTGGTGGTGCTTCCGTTTCCCCGTGCACGGCACGGAGCAGGTGGCATGGGCCATGTCCGGCAACGGCGGCAACTATGTGTTGGTGATGCCGTCCCAGCAACTGGTCGCCGTGATCACCAGCACCGCTTATAACCAGCGCAACGCGCATCAGCAGTCGCAGCAGATCTTTCGCGACTATGTGTTGAAGGCGTTGCCCTAGCGCGACGCGCCTTTCAATTCGGGCGGACACCATGTCGCTGCCAGCACGCGCTGGCGCTGTTCGGCCACGCGGCGGTTGATCACGGCGATTGCCGCCGCGTAGCGCGGATCGGACGACAACGACTTGAGCAGCGGCGACAGCTGCAGATAAGCCGCATCGCTATAGCCCTGCCTCACGGCGGTCTGCACGGCATCGATGGCGGCATCGCGCTGGTCTTGCGCCTGCAGCAGCATCGCCAGTTCGAGCCATTCGCCGGGATACAGCGTATGGCGTGAAGCTTCGTCACGCACCGCATCGACGCGCGCGGCAAGCCAGCTGGCGCTGGGCGCGTCCTTGCCATAAAGCCCTTCAAGCGTACCCGGCAAACCCATTTGCGGGCGAAGTTGCCGGGCGTGCACGAAGGCGGCAAGCGCCGCATCGCGATCGTTGCGCAGCAGCGCGAGTTCACCCTGCAGCACGTACAGCTCCACATGCGGTGTGTTGCGCGTCAGCGCTTCGTCCAGTGCCTGCTGCGCCTCCACCAGGCGACCGTGCAGAAACAGGTGACGCGGCCAGGCGATGTTGGAAAACACATTGTCGGGATAAAGCTGGAAGCTGCGCGCGAGACGTGCTTCGGCAGCGTCGTCGAAACCAAGCAAGGCCATCTCACGGGCAATCTGCACTTCGCGGAAGCGCACGCGCGTAGCGTCGCCGCGCATGTCCAGGTTGGCATGGAGCGCCTCGTCGATGCGTCCGCGCTCCTGATAGAGGTAGGCGACGGAGGCGCGCGTGGCGTCATCACCCGCGTCCAGTGCCAGGGCCTTTTCGTAGGCCGCGATGGCGGCATCGATGTCGCCCAGGCAGTCGCGTGCATAGCCCAGTGCCGACCAGGCGGAAGCGCGGGAAGGTTCGCCAGCAACGGCGTCGTCGGCCAGCGTCTGCGCTTGCTGCGCCCACTGGTAGGGAAAATTGTAGAGGCAGACGCGCGCACTGTACGCGCGGCTCAGGCCGATCCGCGCATCGGCATTCTGGGGCGTCGAGGCGAGCGCTTGCTGATAGAGCGCGATGGCGCGTTCGTTGTTGTCGCGCTGGCCGATGCCGGCGTAATAGCTCGCGCGCTGCACCACCTCCTGCGTGGCGGAGGGTTTGTGGATGCGCTGGGGCATGAGCCACCAGGCGATGCCAGCCGCCGCGAGCAGGAGCACGCCAATGGCGAGCGCGATCCATCGCCGTGGCACGCGAGTCGCTGCCGGTGCATCTGTTTCCTCGACCACCGGCATATCGCACAACTGGTAGCCGCGCCCTCGCACGGAGCGGATGTAGCGCGGTGCGCGGCCGTCATCGCCCAGCGCCTGGCGCAGCAATTTCACGCGCTGCGTGACGGTTTCCTCGTTGACCACGGCGGGCGCCCAGACTTCGGCGATCAGCGTGTCGAAATCCACCACGTCCACGCCGTGCTGCAGCAGGCACGCGAGCAACTGAAACGAGAGTCCCTGGACATCGAGCGTCGCGCCATCGCGCGTCACGCGCTGGCGCATCGCGTCGATGGAAAGATCCAGCAGTCGGTAACGCGTGGCGCTCATGCGGTGAGGAGGTCAGTGTGCCGACATCATCCTCGCATGGTTTGCTCAGGCGCCTGCAGGGATCAACAACAGCAGGGCGATGCCCAGCACGATGCGATAGATCGCGAACGGCGTGAAACGATGGCTGCGGATATAGCCGAGCAGCCACTTCACTGCCACGAAGGCGACGATGGCCGAGACCACGAAACCAATGCCGAAGGCCGTCCAGTCTTCGTGGTGCGCCCCGCCATCCTTCAACACTTTCAACAGCTCGTAGCCGGTCGCGGCATACATGGTGGGAATGCCGACCAGGAAGGCGAACTCCGTCGCCGCCGCCCGATTGCTGGTACCAAACAGCATCGCCGTGAAGATCGTGGCCGCCGAGCGCGAAGTGCCCGGGAAGATGCCCGCGATCATCTGCGCGATGCCGACCAGGATGGCCACGCGCCACGTCACCTGCGTGCGATCGGGCTGGCGGGCAGCGAGACGTTCCGCTGCAATCATCCAGATGCCGCCAATCACCAGCGCCCACGCCACCGGCGTCACCGCTTCGGGCAGCTTGAAGCCGAGCTTCACCGCGATAAAGCCGAGCACCGCCGTGATCATGAAGGCCACGAACAGCTTGGCCAGGTAATCGCGGTTGGCCGGGTCACGCCACTGCGTGAACAACTGCCAGATGCGGCTCCAATAGATGAAGGTCACCGCCAGGATCGCACCCGCCTGAATGCCCACGTTGAACAAGTCCGAGCGCTGGCCCAGGCCGAATTTTTCGGCGATCAGCAGGTGACCCGTGCTGGAAATGGGCAGAAACTCGGTGATGCCTTCGATGATGCCAAGCAGGATGACGTTGATGATGTCGCTCACACAGACTCCGGCAGTGAGGTCAGCACCGGTTCCATACCGGCGCAAAGCGGCATAGCTTAAGGGACTGGCGTGGCGTTTTTGGGGCACGTTGCATCCGATGTGGCTGATTTCGCCGCACGGCAAATCCCACAAAAGCAGGAACGCCCGACCCGCCGTCATTGCACCAATATGGTGCTTTGTGATGTTTCATCATCGTGCAATCAAGCGGCGTCATCATCGATTTGCAGTAATTAAACCATTGATATAAAAAGATCATTCCCCTTGGCACGCGGCTTGCTCAGACGCCTGTCGATTACTCACCTTTTCGCCCGTCGAGGTTGTCCATGTCGTCCCCCGTCCAGAAAGTGCTCGATCTGATCCAGGAACACGAGGTCGAATTCGTCGACTTCCGCTTCGCCGACATGCTCGGCAAGCACCACCACGTGACGTTCCCGGCCCATGCCATCGACGAGGGCACGTTCGAAGACGGCAAGATGTTCGACGGYTCGTCGATCGCCGGCTGGAAGGGYATCRASGMWTCGGACATGSTGCTGATGCCSGATCCGRACACCGCCTACCTCGACCCGTTCAGCGCCCACACGCAGATGGTTCTGCACTGCGACGTGCTCGAGCCGTCCACCATGCAGGCCTATGGCCGCGATCCGCGTTCCATCGCCAAGCGCGGCGAGGCGTTCCTCAAGTCGACCGGCATCGCCGACACGGCGTTCTTTGGTCCGGAGCCGGAATTCTTCATCTTTGATTCCGTGCGCTGGCAGAACGACATGGGCCGCGTGTTCTACGAAATCGGCTCCGAAGAAGCCGCGTGGAGCTCGCGCTACAAGTACGAAGACAACAACACCGGCCACCGTCCGGGCGTGAAGGGCGGCTACTTCCCGGTCAGCCCGGTCGACTCGCTGGGCGACCTGCGCGCCGACATGTGCAAGGTGCTCGAGTCGCTGGGCCAGGTGGTTGAAGTGCATCACCACGAAGTGGCCAATGCCGGCCAGTGCGAGATCGGCGTGAAGTTCAACACGCTGGTGAAGAAGGCCGACGAACTGATGACGATGAAGTACGTCATCAAGAACGTCGCCCACCAGAACGGCAAGACCGTCACCTTCATGCCCAAGCCGATCGTCGGCGACAACGGCAGCGGCATGCATGTGCACCAGTCGCTGGCGAAGGATGGCAACAACATGTTCGCGGGCGACCTGTACGGCGGCCTGTCGCAGACGGCGCTGTGGTACATCGGCGGCATCTTCAAGCACGCCAAGGCCATCAACGCGTTCGCCAACTMCACCACCAACAGCTACAAGCGCCTGGTGCCGGGCTTCGAAGCGCCGGTGATGCTGGCCTACTCGGCTCGCAATCGTTCGGCCAGCTGCCGCATTCCGTACGTGTCCAGCCCGAAGGGCCGCCGCATCGAAGTGCGCTTCCCCGATCCGATGAACTCCGGCTACCTGGTGTTCACCGCGCTGATGATGGCCGGCCTGGACGGCATCATCAACAAGATCGACCCGGGCGCACCGGCCGACAAGGATCTGTACGACCTGCCGCCGGAAGAAGAGAAGAACATCCCGCAGGTCTGCGCCAGCCTCGACGAAGCGCTCAACGCGCTCGACAAGGACCGCGACTTCCTCAAGGCCGGCGGCGTGTTCACCGACGACTTCATCGATGCGTACATCGCGCTGAAGATGCAGGAAGTGACCCGTTACCGCGCCAGCACGCATCCGCTGGAGTTCCAGATGTATTACGCGCTCTGATCGCAAGTTTCCGCGATCACTGAGAGACGAGGGGTGCTTAGGCGCCCCTCGTTTTTTCTGTGGCTAGAATGCGTGCAGGGACACAAGGGGAACACGCATGCATCGCGCGCTGAAGGGATTGCTGTGGGCGGTCGCTGGACTGGTCGTCGCCGTGGTGGCGGTGTTTGCATGGGGGCGGCTGCGTCCGCCGACGCCGGAGCAAAAAGAGGCGCTGGCCGCGCTGCAGGCGGATAGCAAGCCGACGCAGGGTCGCAATGCATATCCATGGCTTTGGTTCGTGGACTTCGATGTGCCGGCCGACCAGCTCGACGCGGCTTTCGCCAAGGATCGCCAGCGCGTGCTCGCGTGGGAGTCGCATTTCAAGCCTGGAACCGGCAGCACCGACCCCCTACCCGATCCCAAGTCCGATTTCCCCTCGATTCCCAGGATATCCAAAGCCGATCGCGACGTGCTGTGCAAATCGCGCGAAGCCGATTGCCTGGGCAAGGTGCGGGCGCATCGCGATGCCGTCAGCGAGGTGCTGGCCCGCCATCAGCAACGGCTTGTGCGTGACGAAGCGCTTAGCGGTTTTGACTACGTCTGGACGGACAAGCCCATCAGTCCTGTGACATCGACACCGTCCTTCGGCGCGTCCATGGGGCTATGGCAAACCGCGATCGCAGCAAGCTTCCTCGACGGACACCAGGCGCAAGCGATGGATGCGGCCTGCACGCAGGTGGCCACGATGCGTCGCCTGCATGCGCACAGCGATACCCTGATCAGCAGCATGATCTTCGCCGCTCGTTTGCGCGGCGCCATACAACTGTTTGCGCAATTGCTGGCGGCATCGCCGATCGATGAACCCATGCCTGAGTCGTGTGCCGCGGCATTCGCGCCAGTCACCGACGCGGATGTCGATCTGTGCCCCAGCATCCGGTCGGAATTTTCGCTGCTGGCGTCGCCGGACCTCTTTGGAAAACAGGAACACTGGTACGACAACCTCAGCTTGGACGTGAAAGGCACGCAGCGCCTGTTGGCGCCACGCTACAGCGCCGTATGCGATGCCACCCTGCCGCAAAAGCTGCTGGCAGACGAACACCTTGCCATGCCGGGCGCGAGCCCACGTTTCGACATCTTCGACCTGGTGGCCAATAGCGGAGGCACGATGCTGTCTCGCATGCCGGGCCCTGAGTTTGATCTTTACCTTGCACGCCAACAGGACGTGGCGGCCAGTCTTCGCATGGGCGCTCTGATGCTTTGGTTGCGAGAGACCCGGGATCGCCACGAAACCTTGCAGCAACGCATGGCCGCGCGTCCGGCGTGGATGCATTTTGCCGATGATCGCCACGTGGCCGTCACGGCCGACGGCAAAGCGCTCGCCATGGGGCTGCGGGACAACCGGGCGGACGACCCATGGCTTACAACGTGGCCGCTCGCGCCCGGACTTTGAGCGCGACAAGCTACGTCAAGGTGATCTGACTGCCGCTAAACCTCAAACACCGGTTGCGTTCTGATCATCCGGAAGTACAAAGGTGAACCCGCGGTGCTCCAGGTCGGTAAGGATCTTGTCGAGGGCTTCGGCGGTGCCGGCACGCTCGTGCATGAGAAAGATCGACATATCGCCGGGACTCTGCGTGCTCAATTCGTAGATCTTATTCGGGTCGTGGTACATGTAGTCCTTGGAATTGACGTTCCAGAACACCGACTTCATGCCGGCCGCCTGGACAGCCTGGTCAGCGTAGGCTGACGAATGACCAAAGGGCGGCCGAAAATATTTCGGCCGATGCCCGGTGATGTCGGCGATGCGCGAACTGCATGCATCGACCTGATGCCAGGCATCCGCGTAGGACAAGCTGGGGACGTGCAGATGGTCGAGGCTATGGTTGCCGATCACGTTCCCGCTGCGCTCCATCTCTCCCAGCACGGGCAGCGTGCGCTCGTTGATGTTTTTGCAGACCAGGAAAAATATCGCGTGCGCGTGGTGGCGGTTCAAGACTTCGAGAAACTTCTCGTCGAGTCCGCCACCGGCCGGGCCATCGTCGAACGTCAGCATGGCGTACGAGCGATGTTGAACGCGATCGGTGAATTTGTACCAGGGCGAGTAAGCCGACGGGGCGATGCCGTGCTGGCCTGGATCAATCCTGAAATGCTCGGGTCGGGGCGTGAGCCAAGCGGTCGTCAAAAGGATGATGTCCAGCGCCACCACCGTGATGGCGATGGGTTTGGCCAGGCGAAATACGGCATGGATGGCCCGCACCCAAGGCAGTGCTGCGCACTTGGAAGGTAGCGATTTGACACGGTCGGCGAGCCAGCGCACCACTTCGAGCGTGCGAAGATCAGTGTCCAGGAAAAGAACAAGCTTTTGCATTGTGCGATCTATCTGGCAGTTCGACTGAGAACTGCCAGAGCACAGAGCGTGCCAACCTGTTCGCACCAGGTCTGGACCAGTAAATGCAACGGCAGCAGTGACGATGTTTCGCCTGCAAAGCGCGGTGCTGGACGAAAGGCCAGGAAAGGGGGCGACGTAATGAGCGCATGCCAGCGAGAGAGCGGGTCACTTTTTGCCCTAAACGGTCTTCGGGCCTTGGCGCCGGCATTCGTCAGGTTCGCGTTTGGTCGCTCCTGCTGCGTTCCCCGCATGTCTGCATGGTGCAGCGTCAACGACCAACGTCGAAGTCGACTACGGAAAGCGGCGCAGGAAATCCGTTGCCGGCCGCGGGCGACGTGGCCGCCGTCCATGCTCGGCCTTGTGCGAACTCCTCGATGGAGGCATAGGCGCCAAGGACACGGAATGATGTCAGCACGTATGGCAAACCTTCGGCGGCAAGCGGCGCATTGGCATCGCTCACATGGAAATGCAGATGCGGACCGGTGGACTCGCCGGTGAAGCCCAGTTGCCCGATGACGTCCCCACGGCGCACGCGTTGCCCGGCTTTCACACGGATGCTGCCGGGCTTGAGATGTTCGTAGAACGCGTAGCGTCCATCACCCAGATCCAGCGCCACGTAGTTGCCGGCGGCATCCTCCAGCGACACCTTGTGCGCGGCGCCGTCGGCCAGCGTGGGTGGCTCGGACACGCCTTCACCGGTCGATGCCACGGTCGCATCGGTCACGGCGAGCACATCGGCGCCATAGCCAAACCACTGCTTGGGCGACTCACCCTTGCCCTGCGCATAACCGCCGTGCGGCCCGACGCGGATCCAGTCGATGGCGAAGCGGCCCGGCACTTTCACGCTGCCGTCGGTGGCGTAAAGCACACGGCGATGGCCTCGCTCCCAGCGCGCATCGTAGATCGCCACCCATGGGCCGCCACGCAATGGCGGACCCAGTTGCCGTGGTGCGTTACTGACTGACGCGACGTCGCCGCCTTCGGTGGTGAGGTTCTGATGGGCCTGATCGACGTAAACCACACGGTGACGCAGATGCACGGCGGCGGTGTCGGCCAGCGGAACGGAAAGATATGCCACCGCCGACATGCCCGGCGCCACACGCAGGCGCTCGTCGCCTTTTGCCCGGTCGGCCCTGCCGATGGCTGCATGGAGTTCGCTGCCAGTCAGTTCGGCACGGAGGTGTTGCTGGTCGTCGAGGACGTCGATGCGCTGGATGGTCAACGTCTCCTGCGCCTCGTTGGTGAGATGCAGTTCGTATACCAGCGAGACCTTGCCGGCGACCGCCACCGGCTGCGGCATCCATGGCACGCGTAGGTCGAATGACTGATGCAGCGGTGCACGTTGCGCGATGACGGCGGGTGCCGCGAGCAACATGAGCATAGCGAGCAGGCACTCGCGCCAGAAACGCATAGCCGTCATCCGTGGTGGATAGCAGCGCGAGCTTTGATCCGTACAGAGTGGGGCGCCAATGCCAGAGGTCACTGCGCCCGCTGCAGCGAGGTAAAGCAGCGTGTGACGCCACCACGAGGGGATGGCGGCGTCACACGCTTGTTGGTGGTCAGTGCAGTTCCACCACCACCAGACCCTGCGGCGGGATATCGATGCTCAGGCGGCCGTTCTGCAGGGTGGCCTGTTCCGGAGCGGCGAGTTTGCCCGCCTCACGTAGCTGAGTGATCTCATCGCGGCTCGGGGTTGCCGGGCGGCCCATTTTGTCGAACGCGGCCACCGCGTTTCCGTGATCCTGGTCCAGGCGCCACACCGTGGCCTGCCTGGCGCTGCCCAGATGCTTCAGGTCCACATCAAAGTGCTTGGCTGCACCAGTCGGCACGCCCGGCGTGTAGTCGGCGGTGTCGCCCAGCGGCTTGGTGTAGTTCCACAGCGCCAGCACCACGGTGCCGTCGGCGCGGCGCGTGGCCAGCGCGCTGTCGGTCTTCAGCGGCAGCTGGGTATCGCCCAGCTTGTGCAGCATGGCGAACGCGTTGAACGCCGGCTTCTCGATGCGGTCGGCGGCGATCAGGCCGAAGCCGCCGTAGAACGGGGTCTTCACCACGCCCTGTTCGTCAAACACGTCCGAGAACGACCAGTAGCTCATCAGCTCCACCTTGCCCGCGCATTCGCGAATGGTGTTGGCCATCCACGGGCCCATGTAGACCGTGTCGGTGACGTTGGGCAGGTTGGCGTACGAGGCGTTGTATTCGCTGTAGATCAGCGGCAGCTTCGGGAACGGCGAGGCGACGATTTCCTGGTGCGACTTGTCCACCGCACGGCACACCATGTCGCGACGCGGAATGTTTTCCTTGGTCTTGAACACGTTGTCGGCGGTGTCATCGCCGTACACATGTGTGCTGACGAAATCGATCGGCGCGCCGCTCTGCTTCACATGCTTGAGGAAGTCCGGCAGCCATGCGGCCTGTGCGGTGGCAGGGCCGCCCACACGCAAGCGCTTGTCGACCGACTTCACCACGCGGGCCGAACGGTCATACAGGTCGTAATAGGTGGATTGTTCGGGCTTGCCGCCCCAGAACGCGAGGTTCGGCTCGTTCCACACCTCGAAGTACCAGCTGGAGACTTCCTCGATGCCGTAGCGCGCGATCTCGTGCTGCAGGAAGGCGCGCACCAGCGCGTCCCACTCGGCCGGATCCTTCGGCGGCATCACGTTGGGGTGATACCAGAAGTCGTGATGGCTGGCCGGATCGGTGCTCATTTCCGGCGGCATGAAGCCCAGCTCCACGAACGGCTTCACGCCGCGCGCGAGCAGGCCGTCATAGACCTGGTCCACGTAGCTGAAATTGAATTGCAGCTTGCCCTGCGGATCGCGATAGGCCACGCCCATGTCGCGGTCGAAGATGCCGTGGAAGCGGATATAGCTGAAGCCGGTGGCGCCCTTCACCGCTTCCAGATCCTTGCGGTAGTCATCGCGCAGCGCGAGCACGGCGCGGCCGGAGCCGAACATGTTTTCCCAGAAGTGGGGCAGCGGCGTGCCCTTGGCCGTCGCGTCGACCTGCAGTTGCACGGCGTCGCTACCGGCGGGCGCCGCATGCACTGAGCCAAGCAGGGCGAGGCAGGCCGCGGCGCAAGTGCGCAGGGCAAGGCGGCGGAGCGGCGACGGGGTAGTCATGACGAGTCCTTCGATCAACGGGGAGTGGGTTGGCCGGCCGTGATCGGGCGGCTACGATGTAAACGTTTACGGCGATGGTGACGGAGTCTCTTACAGACCGGGTCACCTGATCAATAAGGGAAGTTCACAGAATCCGGCGCCGCTGCGCTGCAGCATGAGCATGCATCCGATGTCAGACCCTATATCAAAGGCTTTTGCCCCTCTGCGGCGAGTCATGCTTTGCTGCATGGCATGGCTGGTCGCCACCGCCGCTTCCGCTGCACCGGCGGCCCCGCAGACCTGGGCCAACCCCATCGACATCGACTACCGCTACAACTTCGAGCAGATGAACGAGGGTATTTCCTATCGCACCGGCGCCGACCCGGCGATGGTGCGCTACGGCGACGCCTACTACCTGTTCATGACGCTCGCCGACGGCTACTGGCACTCCACCGATCTGCTGCACTGGGATTTCGTGAAGCCCGATCACTGGCCGTTCGACAGCGAGGTGGCGCCGGCGACCCTGGTCGCCGATGGCCGCCTGTTCCTCATGCAGTCCGCCACTGAACCGCGACCGCTGCTCGTATCCACCGACCCCGCGCATGGCCATTGGACCTTCTGGACCCGGCTGCTGCCGCCTGTGCCAGGCGCAGTCTCCAGCGTGGGCGAAGCGACCATGAAACCGGACGAGCTGCCGCCTGGTCCCTGGGATCCGGCGCTGTTCCAGGACCGCGACGGCAAGGTCTATCTGTACTGGGATTCGTCCAACGTCCACCCGCTCTACGGCGCCCGGCTCGACCTCCGATTTGCCGACATCGACCAGGGCGAGGGCAAGCGGCTTGCCTTCGTCACCCGACCGCAGCCGCTGCTTCAACTGGACCCGGCCCAGCACGGCTGGGAACGGTTCGGCCAGGACCACACCGACGAAACGACCAAGCCGTTTCTCGAGGGCGCCTGGATGAATCGACACGGTGACCGCTACTACCTGCAATACGCAGCGCCGGGTACCGAGTTCAATGTCTACGGCACGGGCGTGGTGGTGAGCGATGCGCCGCTCGGCCCGTTCCGTTATGCGCCTTACAACCCCGTCGGCGAGAAGCCCGGCGGTTTCGTCACCGGCGTGGGCCACGGCTCAACCTTCGAGGATGCCCACGGCAATGTGTGGAATAGCGGCACGTCGTGGATAGGGTCCAACTGGACCTTCGAGCGACGCATCGGCCTGTACCCGGCCGGTTTTCATACAGACGGCCAAATGTGGATCGATACGCGCTTCGGTGATTTTCCGCATCGCATGCCTGACCATGCCCTGCAGGACGGCGAAGACACCTTCACCGGATGGATGCTGCTGTCCTATCGCAAGAAGGCCACTGCATCGTCGTCCCAGCCCGGGCATCCTGCCTCGGCAGCGACGGATGAGAATCCACGCACGTTCTGGCTTGCCGCGAGCAACACGGCGGGCCAGACGCTGACGGTGGATCTGGGTGGCGAGCGCACGGTACGCGCCGTGCAGGTGAATTTTGCCGACTACCAATCAGGTCGCTACGGCGATGCGCCCGACATCGTCACGCAGTTCGTGCTGGAGGGATCGCGCGACGGCACGCATTGGAGCACGCTGGCCGATCTCTCCCATGAAACGCGCGATCGCGCCAACGCGTATATCGAACTCGATCAGGCGGCTCTTGTTCGCTATGTTCGCTATAACCACCGACATGTCGGCGCACACACGCTGGCCATTGCCGATCTACGCGTATTCGGCAACGCCACTGGCGCGCTGCCCGCGGCACCCACGCTGCTATCGGCCAGGCGCTCGAGCGACACGCGCGATGCCCAGATCGTCTGGGCGCCCGTGCCTGGCGCCGTGGGCTACAACGTCCGCTGGGGGCTGGCGGCCGATCGCCTGCATTCGACCTATCAGCGCTTCGCCGACCAGCCCACCCGACTTGTGCTGCATTCGTTGAACAAGGGCGTGAACTACGTGGTGGCGGTGGAAGCGTTCGATGAGCACGGTGTATCCGTGCTGTCGCGCGTACAGAACCTGCCTGCGGGCGATTGATCAGCCCGCCAGCGTCTGGCGCAACTGCTGCAGCGCCGGCAACAGCGTGTCGGGTTCGCGCAACGACTTGCGTGCGGCGCCGATGGCCTGACGCAGCCGGCCCGGGGTTTCGCCTCGCGCAATCACCTCGATGGCCGGTGCGCGGCAGGCCAGCAGCGTATCCACCCAATCGGCAGGCTGGATGCCATGAAAGCCTTGGGTGAATCGCCGCGCGGCGCGAAATGGTGCGGCCATGTCGGCCAGTTCATCCAGCGCCTTGGCCACGCGTGCGGGGCTGCGTTCGGGCGTCGCCGGATCGGTGGCCTCGGCCATCGCCGCAAGCGCGTCCGCCAGTCGGCGGCGCAATACATCGGTAGAACGCACCGGCAACACAAGCCACGCCGAAGCCAGGCCGATCACGGCGCCGATGACGATCTCCTCAAGTCGCTGCCACAACAGCATGCCCGGCGGCTGGGGCTCGAAGCCCYGCAGCAGCGCCAATGCCAGCGTGACGAACAACGCCCACCACGCATAACCGAGCGGACGCAGCCATACACCGAAGAACAACGCCGCCAGGATCCACACGCCGGTGGTGCCCGGGTTCGCCTGTGCATGAAAGCTCAGCGACATCGCGAGCACGGTGCCTGCGGCCGCGCCCAGGACGCGCAGGCCGCTCTTGTAAGCCACATCCAGCCGCCCGCGATTGCCGCTATGAACGATGAACGCCGTGAGTACGATCCAAGCCCAGCGTTCGGCAAAGCACAGGTAGCCGACCACAAACGAAAGCGTCAGGGCCACTGCCATCTGGATGGCCATACGCGTGCTGGCGGTGGGACGCAGCCCGCGTTCCTGCGTCGGCGTCGCGTGCGCATGCGACGGTGCCGTGATCGGCGGCAGCAGGCCCAACCGACGCCCCAGCAGATGGAACAGCGTGACCCAGAAGAGCGCCAACAAGGCCACCACGATCGGCACCAGCAGGACAGGGAGCGCGCCGCTATGGGCAGCGTGCACATGGGGCACGGTCAGCAAGGTGACAAACGGCAGGGCGATCAAGTGCCCCGCGCGGCGTGCCATCGGGCCGAAGTTGCGCAACCAGATCGACAGGAACATGCCGGCGACAAAGGTCAGCGCACCCACCCATGGCGTCTGCCGCAGCAGCATGCCCACGCCGATCGCCACCAGGCCCACCAGCGGCAGGACCACTGCTGCTTCCAGCCGACCGCGCAGGTCGCGATCCAGATGACTGCGCGACAACGACAGGCTCAACACCACCGCGAGCACGGCCGGCCCGCTGCCGGGTGCGATACCCAGTGTGCACAGTAACGTGGCCAATACGGCAAACATGGTCACCACCGCTTCCACCAGCGGTTGGATCAACACCGACGCACGCGTGCGGGCGATGCGGATCCAGGTGGGAAGGGCGTTGGTCACGTGCGCGTTCCTACGGTTGCGGTACGGTCAAACCGAACTTGCTGGCATGTCGTTCGATTTGCGGATCAAGCGCGCGCGCGGCAACCAGGTCGGCGTTGCCTGCATCCGGTTGACCACTGCGGACTTTCGCCAGGCCAAGTCCGTAGCGCGACCACGCGGAACCCGGGCCCAATGCAACGGCTTGCTCATAAGCCTTGATGGACTCGGGATAATGTCCCAGGCGCAGTTGGACCAGGCCCAGACTGTCGAGATAAGCCGGATCGGCGCCGTCGCGCTTGATGGCTTTGCGGCAATCCTTCAAGGCATCGTCCAGCACCTGATTGCTGAGCGCGCGCGCCCAACAGCGCTCGTTGAGTACGGAGCCCAGCATGGCGTCGTTGTCATGCAGACGGATCCAATCGTCGAGCAAGGGCAAGGCCGCGGCGGGCTGGTCGAGCCTGATGTACAAGGCGGCAATGGAACGTGCCCGGGCAGATCCAGCCGGCGCCAGCGCGCCAGCCGCCGCTGCATCAGTGGCAGCTCCAGCCAGGTCGTTGTTGGCGTAGCGATGTTCGGCGCGCATCTGCAAGGCATCGAGATTTTTTGGATCCAGGCTCAGCGCCTTGTCCAGGTCAGCGAGCGCTGCCCCAGGCTGCTTGTCCGCCATATGGGCTCGCGCACGGGCGGTGTAGTAAGCCGATTGATCGGGCGCCATGCGGATTGCTTGATCCAGCTCGGCCACGGCAGCCTTCGCTTCGCCGCGGGACAGGTGCGCCTGGCCCAGCAGGGCATGGTCGCTGGCGCTCTGGGATGCCGTGCCATTGTCTTGGGTCATCGTGCCAGCGGGTTTGGTTTCGTCGTCCGCCGCGGTTGCGAAGCTGAAGACGCGCCCACCGTTATAGGTGAAATAGGCCTTCTTCTTGCTGTTGGCAATGAACATGTGATGGGCGAGCAGGAAATCCACGCCCAGCAGCATCTCCGTCTGGTCGCCAAAATTCCCGTCGAGCACCATCATCTGGCTGTGCTGGATCGTTTCGGACCCCACCGAAAACGTATCGATGTTCGCGGTCCATGTCCTGACCGGTTTGGCGCCGATGCCGAAGGTGCTGGTGCCGGCCTGGAGGCCCAGGGCTTTCACATCGATGCCCGCGCGCTTGGCCGCATCGCGACTCAGCACGGTGGCTGCGGCGCCTGAATCGAGCACCGCCCGCACCTTTCTGCCATTGATGATGACCGTGACAAAAGTGCGCCGGTCGTACTCCCGGTCAGCTGGCTCCAGATCCACGACGTTGTAGTTGCCGTCCTTCACCCAGTACGCGAGCGAGCTCTTCTCGCAGTGCTCCGCCTTGAACAGCGTCACCTTGCCGTGGGCGAGATCGATCTCCAGATCGGCGAAATCGAGCAGGTTGGCGCCGAGCAATCCATCGCCTATGTCGGTCCCGCCCACGATGAAGTCCACGTTCTTGAGCGTGGTGCCAAGGATGCCGAACTCCTTGACGTGGGCCTGCTGGATACTCGTCTGGCCTCCTACGCCACCCATGCGATAGCCAAAAGGTGCGGGTTCCAGCTTGAGCCCCAGCGATGCGGCGTTGGCAGTCGACATGAAGTTGAAGAATGCCCCGGTGTCGAGCATGAAGCGCGTATCGGTGCCATTGATCTTCACCATGGTGGTGGCACGACTGCCGACCATGGCTACTGGCAGGCTGCCGTAGTCGCTCAAATGGCAGTCGTCAGCCCAGGCCTGGCCTGCGAGCAACATGCCGATCCCCATGCAGCACAACCGCAGCATCCCCATGCCTCTCCCCCGTTTGGCCGTGGCCGAAGCATAGAACGGCGACCAGCGGCGTTCAGCAGCGGCATGTCGAAACTCCCAACCTTCCAGGCTGGCAACCCGGAGGCATAGCCGCTACTCTTTCGTGCTGCAGCGCACCACTGCGCTGCCCCACGGCCCGAGTTGTCCCCATGTCCGCCTCTTCCCCCGCCCTGGCTCCGGGCGCGCCGCCTGTTCGCGTTCCCCACGTTGGACTGGTCATCCTTGCGCTTGCGGTCGGTGGCTTTGCCATCGGCACCACCGAATTCGCCACGATGAGCATGCTGCCGTTGTTCGCGCAGGGGCTGGGCATCGATGCGCCGACAGCGGGCCACGCGATCAGCGCCTATGCCTTGGGCGTGGTGGTCGGTGCGCCGGTGATCACCGTGCTGGGTGCGCGCATGCCGCGTCGCCGTCTGCTGGTGATGCTGATGGCAATGTTCACCGTGTTCAACGGTTTGACCGGACTCTCGCCCAGTTATCACTGGATGCTGCTGTTCCGTTTTCTCAGCGGCCTGCCGCACGGCGCTTACTTTGGCGTGGGCGCGCTGGTGGCCAGCTCGCTGGTGCCTGCCAATCGACGCACGCGCGCCGTGGGGCAGATGTTTCTGGGCCTCACCTGCGCCACCGTGGTGGGCGTGCCGCTGGCCAGCTGGCTTGGCGAGGCCGTGGGATGGCGCTGGAGTTTTGCGCTGGTAGCCCTGTTGGGCGTGGCGACCATGAGCGCCGTGTTGGCCTTCGCACCGAACACGCCGGCCGACGCCAACGCCAGCCCGTTGCGTGAACTGGGCGCGCTCAGGCGCTCGCAGGTGTGGCTGACGCTGGGCATCGGTGCGATCGGTTTTGGCGGCATGTTTGCCGTGTACACCTATCTGGCCGACATCCTGCTGCACGTGACCCATATGCCGCTCGAAAGCGTGCCCTGGGTGATGGGCGTATTCGGCATCGGCATGACGCTGGGCAATATGATCGTGCCGGCCTTTGCCGATCGCGCGTTGATGCGCACCGCCGGCGGCCTGCTGCTGTGGAGTGCGCTGATCCTCGCCTGTTTCCCGTTCGCCGCGGGCCATGTGTGGGCGCTCGGTGCCACGGTTTTCCTGATCGGCATCGGCGGTGCGCTTGGCACGGTGCTGCAGACCCGGTTGATGGACGTGGCCGGCGACGCCCAAGGCCTCGCCGCATCGCTCAATCATTCCGCCTTCAATGCCGCCAATGCGCTCGGCCCCTTCCTGGGCGGGCTGGCCATCGCACACGGCTATGGCTGGACCTCGCCTGGCTGGGTCGGCAGCGGACTGGCGCTGGGCGGCTTGTTGCTGTGGTCCGTTTCCGTGGCGATGGATCGTCGTGGCGATGCGGTCGTTGCGGCCCAATCCTGCTGACGGAGCACATGCGCCGCGTTGCGCGCAGGCGCTGGCCAACTGCTTGCCCGAAAAATTCCATCAGCGCAGCAGCAGCCGGGCCGATGCGTCAGTCAGGATCGCGAAGGTGGGAAATCCCCATGGATTTCTCTCGACCGCACAACACTGGCCGAGCGCCAACAGGGAGGAGCGCAATGAAGTGGTGGATGATCGCCGCGTGTTTGCTGGCTGCGAGCGCAAGCGCCAATGCCGAACCGTCGGTATGGCAGCCGTCAGCGGGACATACGCAAATACCGATCTGGCCGGGCGCTGCGCCTGACCTGCAACCGGTGCCAGGGCCCGAGAAGGAAACGAAAGGTGCGGTGACCAACGTGACCCGTCCGACAATGACGGTGTACGCCCCCAAAGGCGTCAACACCGGCGTAGCGGTCGTGGTGATTCCGGGCGGTGGCTTCCAGATTCTGGCCATCCAACTCGAAGGTACCGACGTCTGCGACTGGCTCACCTCGCAAGGCATCACCTGCGTGTTGCTGAAGTATCGCGTGCCCAGCATTCCCTACGTCTGGCAGACCGACAGCCGCCCGCACAACTTTCAATTGTCCGTGCCATCGCTGCAGGACACCCAGCGAACCTTGAGGCTGGTGCGCTCGCATGCCGCCCAATGGCAGATCGATCCGCACAAGATCGGCGTGCTCGGTTTTTCTGCAGGTGGGTATCTGGTCGCCGAGGCGAGCACCAACTTCAAGCGCCAGCTGTATAAGCCGGTTGATGATGCCGACAAGGAAAGCAGCCGCCCCGATTTTGCGGTGGCGATTTACCCAGGCCATCTAGCCACCGAGCACAACACCTTGAATCCCCGTGTGCCGGTCTCTCACGACACGCCGCCGACCTTCCTGGCGCAGGCGGAAGACGATCAGGTGGATGGCGTGGAGCAATCGCTCGTTTACTTCGCCGCGCTCAAGGACGCCGACGTGCCTGTTGAAATGCATATCTATGCGCACGGTGGGCATGCGTTCGGCATGCAGCATCCGGAGTTCCCGATCAACGAGTGGCCGAAACTCGTGCAGGTCTGGTTGCGGACGATCGGCGTAATCCCCCACTGAGCATGTCAGAACCCGGCGTCGCGATGGCGGCGCCGGGTTCCATTGTTTACCGCACGGGTGACGACGCATCAATCGCGCGAGCGGGCCACCACGCTGCCATCGGTGGGATCGACCAGGAGATTCACGTCGGTGCCCCGCTTGCTCTTGGCGTCGGCGCTCCACAGCCCTTCGGCGAACTTCACGTGCTTGACGTTCTGGAAGCCTGCCGTCGCCAGCTGTGCATTGACTTCGTTTTCGTTGAGCTTGGACGGCGCATCGGCCGGGTAGACCTTGCCATTGACGGGACCGACGGAGAGCTTGACCCACTTCTTGTCGCCGCCGCGGGCCTCGCTGCGCCACACGCCGTCCTTGAACTCCAGGCCCTTGACCTCCTTGTAGCCAGCGTTGGCGATGGAGGACTTGATCGCCTCTTCGGTCAACGCACCGGTCGGAGGCTGGTTGCTCCAGGTCGTGACGGTGGTGGTCTGGGTCGTCTGGGTGGTGGCACTGGTAGTGGACTGCGCCGCGGCGGGCATGGTCTGCGCGGACGCCATACTGGAAACAGCCAGTCCAATCACTAAGGGAAGCATGCGCTTGATCATGATGAACTCCTTTGCTGTTGGCGGCGCATCGTGCCGCCGGCGCGCGCATGTCCCAGTCAAAGGCTGCGTGAAACCGTCCGTGACACTTACCCGCGATTCAAGAAAAAAAAGGCCGCGCACGGCCCTGAGCGTCGTAGCGGAGCGCGGCGATGAACGCGTGCCAACAGAGCGTGGCGATGCGTTGAGAGGCTATGGATAAAAGACGCGACGGGCATCCCGCGAAGATGCTTCGCACGAGCTTGCTGGCTTTGCCAGCTGATCCATCCGCGCAGGCCGATGCGGCCATTCAATGCGCTCGGCCACAGTCAAGACGGCGCAGGTTCGCTATGCTGCGCGCATGGCATCGGGTTCATGCCGGGGTTTTGGCGCAATGAATCCGATCCTGTCGCCGTGATCGGCCAGGATCTTGTGTTGATGCGCAGACCCGGGAGTTTCGTGATCCAACTGAACTGCAGCGCGAGCGTAGGGTTTTGTGTGCGCCATGGATGAGCATCGATCCGAATCCAGGTGGGCCACGCTTGTCCCGGTCGGCTTGATTGCCCTGCTGACCCTGACCGCCCTTTATGCGCCGCGCTTGGAGCGTCCGGTGGTCGGCGCCCACATTGCACCTGCGACGCCGTCGCTGCTGCCCGCGGTCGAGCTATGGTTGAGCACGGCCGACCGTCGCCTGAAGCTGGCCCGACAACCCGACCTTGCGATGCGCGCCCGCGGCTCGGCGCCTGCCGATGTGGTGATCGACGTGCAGACCACCTACCAAAGCATGGTCGGCTTCGGCGCCGCGATGACCGACTCGTCGGCGTGGCTGCTGCAGAACGATCTCAGCGATACGCAGCGCAGTGCGCTGTTGCACGAGCTGTACGGTCCGCCGCCCAACCTCAACTTCAACATGATGCGCCTGACCATCGGCGCGTCGGATTTCTCGCTCAAGCCTTACACGCTGGACGATGTGCCGTTCGGGCAGACCGATCCGACATTGGAGCATTTCAATATCACGAGCAATTTGCGCGACGTGATTCCGAGCGTGCTCGAAGTGCTTTCCATCCATCCGGACTTGCAGATCGTGGCCACGCCATGGAGCGCACCGGCCTGGATGAAGACCAGCGAGAACCTGATTGGTGGCGAGTTGCTGGAGCAGTACGAGGAGACATACGCGGACTATCTGCTCAAGTACCTCGATACCTATAGCGGTTACGGCATCCCCATTTTCGCCCTGACCGTGCAGAACGAGCCCGGCTTCATACCGATCACTTATCCGGGCATGCAGATGCCGGCGGCCACGCGGGCACGCATCGTCGCGCAGTACCTGGGTCCCAAGCTGGCAAGCCGCAAATCCAACACGCGCATCCTGGAATGGGACCACAACTGGAATGCGCCCGAGCAGCCCCTGGCCGTCCTGGGCGACGCCGAGGCGGCACGCTACATCGACGGCGTTGCCTGGCATTGCTACGAAGGCAGCCCTTATGCGCAGGGCCGCGTGCATCGTGCCTTCCCCGACAAGGACGCCTATATCACCGAGTGTTCCGGTGGCGACTGGGCCTCCAGCGTCAAGGGCGAATTGCTGTGGTTCTCGCGCGACCTGTTGATTGCAGGCATCCGGCAGTGGGCGCGCGGCGTCATCTATTGGAACCTGGTTCTCGATGAGAAACATGGCCCGCACTTTGGCGGCTGCGACGCCTGCAAGGGCGTGGTGACGATCGACTCGGCCACGGGTGAGGTGAGCCGCAACGATGAATACTACGCGTTGGCGCACTTCAGTCGATTCGTGCTGCCCGGTGCGCTGCGGATCAACTCCACCGCTACCGAGAAGGGTCTGGACAACGTGGCCTTCCTCAATCCCAGCGATGGCTCGATCGTACTGGTGATGGTGAACAGCAGCGTGGACCCACGCAACGTCTCCGTGGCGGAAGGCCAGACCCGTTTCGACTACACCATGCCGCCGCAAAGCGTGGCGACCCTGGTGTGGAATCCGAACCAGGCGAACGCATGGCTGCGACGTGCGCTCGAGTGGCTGCAACGATCCCGTTGACCAACGTCAAGTGAACCGCCCACGTGGCATGACGACGAACAGTTGCCACATCACCCTTACGTAACAACCACACGTGCATGCTGCATGGGCGCCAGGATAGAAAGTCTCCTCCTTGGCAGGCGTCTCAGCCTCGCGGTCCTCTCCCTAACGCCATCTGAGTATTTCTCCGATCTGTATCGGAGTTGCGGCTACGTCCGCTCTGGATCCGCATTTCGGATCTTCACTAAAGGCAAATACTCATGTCCACCAACGATTCCAACGTGTCTCGCGTTAGCAGCAAGAACCTCGTCGAAACAGCGGCTGCCAACGGCAGCTTCCATACCCTTGGCAAGGCGCTTGAAGCGGCAGAACTCACCAACGTGTTGAAGGGCACCGGCCCGTACACGGTCTTTGCGCCGACGGATGAGGCATTCGAGAAGCTGCCCAAGGATGTGCTGTCCAATTGGCTCAAGCCGGAAAACAAGGCCGAATTGATCTCGGTGCTGAAGTATCACGTGCTGCCGGGCCGCGCTTCGGCCGCGGACGTCGAGAAGCTCACCACACCGAAGATGATGCAGGGTCAGACCGCGACGGTCACCAAGGATGGCGACAAGCTCCGCATTGGCGCAGCCACCATCACCAAGGCAGACATCACCTCGAGCAATGGCATCATCCACGCGATTGATACCGTGAACGTGCCCACCAAGCACTAACCAGTACGGGTTGTGGTGGGGCAGCGCCCCGCCACAACACCTGTCGACCCATCGACAGGGATTCGCGTCCACCGGGGCGCAGCGTCAAAACTCAAGGTGACTATCATGGCTGGCCATTTTCGCTTTACCTCCCGACCCACTCGGCTAGCTAAGCTCATCCAGTCCGTCGGTGATCTGTTCGATCACGTGTTTGGTGAACCCTACAGGCAGCTCTCACCGGTGCTGTCGCAGCGGCAGCAGCTTGCCGCAGCGATGGAAGCGGCGCGCCGGCTCAAACGCGGCGCCGGACGATGATCCTCGGCGCCGTCACGCGATTCGGATATTTCTTCCGACCTTTTCGACGAGGCGCGTATCGACACGCGCCATCGATCGAAGAGCTGCATGTGATGCGCAAGAGCTGGTTGTCGCGAGTCACCGACTTGCGCCGCCGTTGGGTACGCGCCGCCGTGGAAGCGGTCTCGCGCTAGCCCATGGGGCCCTGCCGGAGCACGGATTGGCGTGCTCCCCTTTTAAGTCAGCGGCATCTCAGCCCTGAACAGCGCCACCTTTCCAACCTGCCATACAGTGACCTTGGCGAAATATTCGCTGAGTGCCGACTGCAAACTTGCCAGCGTGTCGTGGCGGTTTCCAAAGATGCCCTTGCGGTTGTAAAGCCCCATGAGGCGGCGCCCCAGCCAGTTGTGGTTGGCCTCATCGCCGAGGATGGTCGCGCCATACAGCTCGCCGCCCGGGGTCAGGTGAGTACCAAGCGTGGAAAACACCTTGCGCGCCTTGTCGGTCATCGTGCCCGGCAGGCAATGCAGGAGATAGAACAGGGAAATCGAATCGAACGTCCTGTCGCCGAGCGCACCGCTGGGCTGCAATACGTCATCGCGCACCAGCGTTGGCTGCAAGTTCGCGATGCGCGACGCTGCAGCCTTCAAGCTGTTGTCATTGAGATCCAGCAAGGTGACTTTCTGCCCGGGCTTGTCCGCGCTATGCGCCAGGTAGTAGCCCGAACCGACGCCCACATCGAGATGGTTGGAGCTCAGGTGTTGCTGGAAAAAAGGCAACAGCACGGCGTCCGTTGGACACTTCCACGCATAGTTGTTCGAGAAGCCCAGGACCCAGCGGTCATAAATCTTCAATACGCGATCTGAGTAGACGGCTGCGCCGTGCTCGGAATCGAGGGGGGCGGAAGGTTTGCTCATAGGTAACAGTGCTTCAGGCGGGGATGGGGAAAGGTGCGAAAGCGTCGATAGGGTACACGGCGACAGCATCGTGTTTTCAGCGCTGAGTCTCATGCACCTGCTGGCGACGTTCTTGCCATCACGTCGATCCATCCATCAGGACGCTTGGGCGTGCGCACGTGGCACGCATGTCAGATCTTGCGATGCAAGGGTTGAGAAGTCCGGTGGCGGAAAACTGATACCAAAGCTTGATAGACCCCTTTGCAAAGCCGGGGCAATCTTCGCGGACAGAGAACCGAACCATCGATCCATCGAGCGTGGTCGCCTGAAGCGGGAGGCATTCCATCGGGCGAGATGACAGGTCCTGGTCGCATCTAACGAGGGGTTACGGCATGAAGATACTGATGGTACTCACCTCACACGACATACTCGGAAACACGGGAAGGAAGACCGGCTTCTGGCTCGAAGAATTTGCGGCGCCGTATTACGTTTTTACCGATGCCGGCGTATCGGTGACGGTCGTATCACCCAAGGGCGGGCAGCCACCCATCGATCCCAAGAGCGATGACCCGAGCAATCAGACTCCTGCGCAGACCCGTTTCAAGGAAGACAAGGTGGCACAGAAGGTCTTGTCCAACACCGCACGCCTCGACTCCGTGTCTTCGAAGGACTTCGACACCGTGTTCTATCCGGGTGGCCACGGTCCCATGTGGGATCTCGCCGAAGATCCGGTCTCGATCAAGTTGATCGAATCGTTTTACGACAGCGGCAAACCCATTGCCTTTGTATGCCACGCTCCCGGCGTGTTGAGGCACGTCAAACACAAGGGCGAGCCACTGGTGAAGGGCAAGCACGTCACTGGCTTCACCAACGGCGAAGAAGAAGAAGTCCAGCTCACCCACGTCGTTCCCTTCCTGGTCGAAGACGAGCTGTTGAAGCTCGGCGCCACTTTCGAGAAGAAGGCCAACTGGGAAGTGTTCGCCGTCACCGACGGTCGCCTCGTCACCGGTCAGAACCCTGCCTCTTCGACGGCCGGCGCGAAGGCACTCATGGCCCTGTTCAAATAGGTTGGCGAGGAGTGGAGCCGACCGCGACGAGCATCGGGCGCTGACAGAAGCGCGCCTGGGCGACCGGCTTCGACAACCCCATAGATCGGCCCCCGCCCCATGCGGCGTTGCACCAAGCCGGCGCATTGTCCATGATGGTGCAATGAACGATACAGCAGCGCGAGGGTGGGCGGAGCCGTTGGCGACCGGGATGGCGCTGGCGGACGAGCGGCTGCGCCTGTTGTGGGTGAATCCGGCCTTGGCGGAATTGCTCGATATCGGTCCGCGCAGTGCCGTGGGGCAGTCGCTGGTGGTGTTGTTGCATCGACCGGAGTGGATGGCGCTGGCCGAGCGCGCCCTGCAGGAGCCATCGCCGCACCAATTGCGTGGCATCGACATACCGTCGGCGCGCGGCGAGATGGCGCGGGTCGATGTGTCGATGCAGCGGCTTGCCAGTGGCGAGCTGTTGCTCGAAGTGCATGCGCTGGCGCCGCCGGCTCCCTCGGGCACGCCGCTTTCGGCTACGTTGCGCGGGTTCGCCCATGAGGTGAAGAATCCCCTGGCCGGTTTGCGCGGTGCGGCGCAGTTGCTGCAGCGGCGCGTCGAGGACGACCAGCTGCGCAGCCTTGCCGGCCTGGTGATTGCCGAAGCCGATCGGCTGGCCGCCCTGGCCAATCGCCTGTTGCACCATGACGGCGCCGCAGCGCAATTGGGTGACGTCAACATCCACGTGCAACTGGAGCGACTCGGCGACCTGCTGATGGCCGAACCCGCGCCACCGACCGTACGCCACGACTACGACCCGAGCCTGCCTGACATCTACGGCGACGCCGACCGTCTGCTGCAGCTGCTGCTCAACCTGGCGCGCAACGCCGTCGAAGCAGGCGCGAAAACCCTGGTGTTCCGCACCCGTGCCGAACCATCGGTACGGCTGGGCGAACGCATGGCGCGCATGGCGCTGCGCGTGGACGTGGTCGATGACGGCCCGGGCGTACCCGAACATCTGCGCGATACCTTGTTCGAACCGCTGGTATCCGGTCGCGCCGATGGCAGTGGACTGGGACTGGCGCTGGCGCGGGAGATTGCGCGCGAGCACGGTGGCGAGCTGCGCCATGTGGATCGCGCAGGCGAAACCACGTTCTCCCTTTATCTGCCCATGGGGCACGCGCATGACTGAATCAGCCCACGAGATCTGGATTGCCGACGATGATCGCGGCGTGCGCTTCGTGCTCGCCGAAGCGCTGCGCGACGCCGGCCTCGACGTGCGCGAGTTCGGCGACGCCGAGGCGGTACGCGACGCACTGCGCTCCTCGTCGCCCGCCTTGTTGCTCACTGACGTACGCATGCCGGGCGAGGGTGGACTTGCCCTCATCGCCGCGCTGAAGGCACAAGGCCTGGGCCCGGTGATCGTGATGAGCGCTTTTACCGATGTGGCGACCACGGCGGCGGCTTATCGCGCCGGCGCGGTGGACTATCTCGCCAAGCCGTTCGATCTCGATCAGGCGGTGGCCGCCGTGCAGCGCGCGCTGGCCGATCTGCCGACTGCGACGACGACGCCTGAAGCGGCCCCTGCGCCAACCCACGCCTTGCTGGGCGATAGCCCGGCCATGCGCGAAGTGTTTCGCCTGATCGGTCGCGTGGCGGCAAGCGATCTCAACGTGCTGATCACCGGCGAAACCGGTACCGGCAAGGAGCTGGTGGCGCGTGCCCTGCATGACGAAAGCGCGCGCCGCGGCAAACCCTTCGTGGCGCTCAACACGGCGGCGATTCCCAGCGAACTGCTGGAAAGCGAATTGTTCGGCCACGAGGCGGGTGCCTTCACCGGGGCCACGCGCCGCCATGCCGGACGCTTCGAACAGGCCGAAGGCGGCACGCTGTTTCTCGATGAGATCGGCGATATGCCGCTGGCCTTGCAGACGCGCCTGCTGCGCGTGCTGGCGGGCGGCGAGTTCTATCGCGTGGGCGGTCGTGAACTGATCCGCGGCAATGTGCGCATCATCGCCGCCACCCACCAGGACCTGGATGCGCGCGTCGCCGCCGGCCAGTTCCGTGCCGATCTCAAGCATCGCCTCGATGTGGTGCGCATCGAACTGCCGCCGCTGCGCCAGCGACGCTCGGATATCCCGCTGCTGGCACGGCACTTCCTTGCCAGTGCCGCGCAGGAACTGCATCTCGCGCCCAAGCGGTTTTCCAAGGCGGCACTCAAGGTCGTGGGGCAGCGCGACTTCTCGGGCAATGTGCGCGAGCTGGAAAACCTGTGCCGTCGACTGGCGGTGATTGCGCCGGGCAACGAGATTCTTCCCGCGGACCTGGGCGCGGGTGCCGCGAACAGTCCGGCTGGCGGCTGGACCGACGCCTTGCGCGAATGGGTGACGCAGGCCCTGGCCGATGGCGAGCTCGACATCCACACACGTGCCCGGGCAGCGCTCGACCAGACCCTGCTGCAAGTCGCGCTCGAAGCGCACGAAGGCCATCGCCAGCATGCGGCCGCCGCGCTGGGCGTTGGCCGCAACACCTTGACCCGCAAGCTCGGCGCGTCACGAACGCGCGGGCCTGCCAAGCCTTGAGAGATCCCGCATGAGCATCGAGATACGCATCGCCCACCGCGACGATATTGCGCATATTGCGCAATGGAACACCGCCATGGCGTGGGAAACCGAGCAGAAGTCACTGGCGCCCGAGGTGATCGAGCGTGGCGTGACGGCGGTGTTCGACGAACCGCGACGCGGCTTCTATCTGGTGGCCGAACGTGCGGGCGAGCCGGTGGGATGCCTGCTGGTGACCTACGAATGGAGCGACTGGCGTGCGGGAGACTTCTGGTGGATCCAGAGCGTCTACGTGGTGGAGTCGGCGCGTCGGGAAGGCGTGTTTCGCAGCCTGTACGACGATGCGAAGCAGCGCGCGGGTCAGGCTGGAGCCGTTGGCTTGCGTTTGTATGTGGAGACGGAGAATGAGCGGGCGCAGCGCACGTATGCTGGGCTCGGCATGGAGCGGTGTCATTACTTCATGTACGAAGCGGAATTCTGAGGCGTTGGTCGCGCACAGGGTGCGCTCCTACAAGGGGCGCGGTATGGCTCAGGCGGGCAGCAGCTGCTGACTGAACTGTTCGGGCGGTATCGCGGTGCCGAACAGGAAGCCCTGCAGCAGTGAGCAGCCGGCGCGGCGAAGGTGTTCCGCTTGCGCCGCAGTCTCCACGCCTTCGGCCACCACGCTCATGTCCAGGCCGCGAGCCATGGTGATGATGGCGTCGGTGATGGCAGCGTTGTCCGCATCGGTGGCGATATCGCGCACGAAGGTGCGGTCGATCTTCAGCGCGTCGATCGGGAAATACTTCAGGTAGGACAGGCTGCAATAGCCGGTGCCGAAATCGTCCAGCGCGAGGCTGACGCCCAGGTCCTTGATGCCTTGCATCAGCGCCCGGCTCTGGTCGCCCGCGGACATCACCATGCGCTCGGTGAGTTCCAGCTCGATCAGCGATGGCGGCAGCTGCGCTTCTTCCAGCGCACTCTTGAGCGTGGCATGGAAACCCGGGTGCTGGAACTGCGGCGCAGCCACGTTCACCGCCACCACGATGGGCCTGCCGGCGCGATACCACGCACCGGCCTGTCGACAAGCCTGGCGGATGACCCACTCGCCGATGGGTACGATCAGGCCGCTTTCTTCGGCCACCGGAATGAACTGGTCCGGCATGTAGACGTCGCGGCCTTCCACCTGCCAGCGCAAAAGCGCTTCGGCGCCGACGATGACGCCGGTGCGCGCATCGACCTTGGGCTGGTAGTGCAGATGCAGGTCGCCACGTTTGAGCGCCTTGCGCAGATCCTGCTCGATGCGCAGGCGCGCCGCCGGCAGTTCGCTCATCTGCGAGGTGAAGAAGCGGTAGTCGTTGCGACCCTTCATCTTCACTTCGTACATGGCGATGTCGGCGTTGCGCAGCATCGCTTCGGCATCGAGGGCATCGTCGGGATAAACGCTGATGCCCACGCTATAGGTGATGTTGAACTCGCCCATCTTGCTGRCCGGCGAGGCCTGCCACAGCCGCATCAGTTTCTCGCACAGCTGGCTGGCACCCGAACGCCCGTCAACGTGCGAAAGCAGCACCACGAATTCGTCGCCGCCGATGCGGCTGACGGTGTCTTCGTTGCGCAGGTGATGGCGAAGGTGTGCCGCAAACTCACGCAGCAGATCGTCGCCGGCGCTGTGGCCCAACGCGTCGTTGATCAGCTTGAAGTGATCGATGTCGATGTGCAGCAGCGCGGCTTCGTCGTGACGGCGCACCGCGGCGGCCAGCACCTGCTCCAGGCGCGACTGCAGCAGGCTGCGGTTGGGCAGGCCGGTGAGCGTGTCGTGCTGCGCCAGGTGCGCCATCTTCAGCGCCAGCGCGCGCGTCTCGCTCACGTCGTGGAACACCAGCACGCCGCCGATGACGCTGCCGGCATGGTCGTGGATCGATGCGGCGGAATCTTCGATCGGCGTTTCGAAACCGTTGCGATGCAGCAGCACCGCATTGCCTTTCAGTTCCACGATGGCATCGCGCGTGATGGCATCGAGCAGCGGGCTGTGCAACGGTTCGCGCGTGCGGCTGTCGATCAGGCGGAACACCTCGCTCATCGGCTTGCCGACCGCTTCGGCCTGGCTCCATCCGGTCATCGCCTCGGCGATCGGGTTGAGCGAGGTCACGCAATGCCGCAGATCCGTGGTGATCACCGCGTCCCCGATCGAGCGCAAGGTCACTTCGGCCAGCTCGCGTTCGCGGAACAGGGCTTCCTCATAAGACTTGCGCTGGCTGATGTCGAGGATTTGCGCGACGGCGTGATACGGCTCGCCATTGATTGCACGCACCAGCGAAACGCTGAGCAGCACGTACACCACATGACCATCGCGGTGGATGTAGCGCTTCTCCAATTGATACGTCTCGCGCCGGCCCTCCCGTAGTGAGCGCGACAGCTCGCGCGAGGCGGGCAGGTCGTCGACGTGGGTGAGATCGGGCAGGGCGCGCGTCAGCAGTTCCTGTTCGCTATAGCCCAGCATGTCGCACAGTGCTGCGTTGACGCGGAGCATCTGGCCTTCGGTGGTGACCAGCGCCATGCCGATCGGCGCATGCTGGAACGCGCCGAAGAAACGCTGCTCGCTTTCGCGCAGCTGCAATTCCAGCGCATGGCGCGCGGTGATGTCGGTAAACACGGTGAACACGCCGCGCACCTGGCCGTCGTCATCCACGTCCGGCTGGAAATTGCCGTGCACATAGCAGCGCGCGGCGCCGGCAAACAGTTCGCCTTCGTAGACGGCGGGCTCGCCGGCCAGGGCTTGCTCAAGGCAGGCGCCGGCGCGTTCCAGATTCCACATGCCGATGACTTCGTCGACCGTGCGACCCATCATGCGTGCGGGGTCGATGCCCAGCCAGGTGCGATGGGTGGCGTTGACGAAGCGAAAACGCCGGTCGCGATCCACATAGGTGATCAAGGCGGGCGCGCCGTCCAGCACGTGGGCGGGCCAATGCGCCTCGCCTCCTGCTGGGACGAACTCGTGATCGGTTTCGCGCATCTTCGGTTCGGCCCGCTGGCGCACCCCCCGCGCCTTGTCAGCGCATCATGCGCCAACTGAAGCCGGCTGTGCAGGGTCCTTGCTCAACTCCAACGAGCAAGCATTCAGTGCAAGGCCTGGGCGGGCGCACCAAGCTGGCCATCGGCATCGAGCAGGATGCAGCCCAGCGCATGTAAATCGGCAGGCACACCATGGCGTTGCGCCAGCTCGGTCACCAGCGGACCCAGGGCCTTGGGATGCAGCGGATAGCCATGCGCGAGCACGCGGGCACGGCCGCCGTCGCCACGCTGCGCAAGCGTCACCGCCACCACGCCCAGGCCAGGTGCTTCGTGCGCATACAGCGCCGGCGCGTCGTAACCGGCATCAGCGTTGCCGAAGGTTTCGAGCAAGTAGCCCGAGCCGGGCTCGCCATCAGCAAACACCAGCGGCACGTGATGCGCATCGAGCAGTGCGGCGTATTGGCGCAGTTCGAATACCGCACCGGCGACATCGTGGGCGCGCTGATGGAGATCGTTCGGTTGACTGCGCAACCAGTCGGCAGGCGATTGCACTTCGACCTTGCCCTGGTGATAGCGCAGTGCCAGGCCACGCGCGCTGAGCGTGCTCTCATCGCGATAGGGCGTGAGCAGGGCGGCCTCGAGCAGGCTCCAT